>JBIJDP010000215.1:0-5146 GCA_044344065.1 Opitutaceae bacterium | reverse complement strand
AAAACGCCATCGCCCTCGCCCCGACCAACCTCCACGTCCTCCAAACCTACCGCAAGCCGATGCGGGTATCACACCCCGTCTACGAGAGCCCCAAGGAGGGCCTGCCAACCGTAGGCCCGGCGAAGGCTGGACTGCCCTCCGAAGCCTTGGCGAAGGAGGGGCGTCTGCGACTTTGCCCCTACTTTTTCGTGCGGAGCGGGCAGGCAGTTCTGTCCGGTGCCTTGGCGACTTTCTGTCCGCCCGACAAAAAGATCATCCATGGCATGCAAGATGCGGCCTTGCTCCCCACTAGGGTTTTCTCCTTAAACGGAATCCGTGCGTAACTCCGCTGTTCCGAACCGGAATTTCTTTCTCTCCCCGCGCCGGCGCACACTGCTGATGGCTGCGTTGCTGGCCCTTGGGCCGGGAGTGGCGCCCGTGTCGGCCCAATTTGACCTCGCCGCGATCCGTGCCCGGGCCGAGGCCGGGGATGCGGACGCACTCAACACGCTCGGCAATCTGGCGGCCAATGGTCAGGGCGTGGCGCAAAACGACGCCGAAGCCCTTCGTCTCTACAAGCTGGCCGCTGATCTCGGCCATGCCCCCGCGAACTTCAATCTCGGGATGATGCATGAGCTCGGTCGGGGCACGGCCCGCGACCTGAAGCTGGCCTTTGGATTCTACCTCAAGGCCGCCGAGACCGGCTTTGCCCCGGCGCAGTTCAATGTCGGCAACATGTACGCGAACGGCGTCGGCACGGACCAGGACTATTTCGAGGCGGCAATCTGGTTCCGGCAGGCGGCCGAGCGCAACGTGCCCGAGGCCCAGTACAACCTTGGCCTGGCCTATGAACTGGGTCGCGGCTTGACCAAGGATGAGACCCTCGCCGTCAAATGGTACCGCGCGGCTTCCGACCAGGGCTATGCCCGGGCCCGGTACAACCTTGGACTGATGATCGAGGAGGGCCGCGGGATCGCCGCCGACGAAACCGCCGCGGCGGCGCTCTACCGTGCGGCGGCGGAGCAGGGCTTCGGTCCGGCGCAGAACAACTACGGCATCATGCTGGCCGAGGGTCGCGGCGGCCTCGTGCCCAATCTCACCGAGGCCTATGTCTGGCTCGCGCTGGCGGCGGATAACGGCGTGAATCCCGTGGGGCGCGACCTGGTGGCCCGCCAGCTGCAGCCCGAGCAGATCGCCCAGGCCCGCAACCGCATGGCCGCGCTCAAGGCCCCGCCTGCCGTCCGGCCGGCGTCGTCGGCCCCGGTTGCCGCGCCCGCCGAGCCGGCGGATCAAGCATCAACCGCCCTGGCCGCGCAGCTCAGGTCCGTGGAGGCGGATCTCGAAAAGGCGCGCGGCGAAAACGCCCGGCTCGTCTCAGCGCTCCAGAATCTCCAGCAGGAAAAATCCCGACTGGAGGAGCGTATTTCCCAGCTGTCGGCCGTGGCCCAGACCGCCCCGGCCGTGCAGGAGCGGCTCCTGGAAGAGAAAAACTCCCTGCAGGCCGCCAACGCCGCCCTGACCGGACAGCTTGCCCGCAGCCAGGAGGAGTTGCAGCAGATGCGCGAGGCCGCGACCCGTCTGCAGGAAGAGACCAACCGGCTCAGCCGCCGTCCCGCCGCCGATCCGGCGACCGCGGGCCTCCGCGAACAAGTGGACACGCTCGCGCGCGAGGCCGCCGCCCTGCGCACGGAGAATGAGGCTCTCGCCACCCAGAACCGGGAATTCTCCGCGCAGCTCCAGGCTGCGCGCACTGCGGCGCCCCAACCGGCTCCCACCGCGGCCGAGGCTGCGCCGGAAAGCGAGCGCATGGTCCGACTCGTGGCGGACAACCAGCGGCTCAACGACGAGGTCAAGCGCGCCACCATCGAATTGAGCGCGCTGGCCCGCAAATTGCGCCGCGCCGAGGCCAAGTCGGGACCGGTGGGTGATGCGCCTGCCGGAGCCGAGACCGGGACGGACAATCTGACCGAACTCCAGCGCCAGCTCGCCGAGGCCCAGGCGGCCAACCGCCAGTTGACCGAGGAGAACCAGCGCCTGGCGTCACGCCCGGCCGGCGATCCGGTGGCGGAGCAAAAACTCGCGGCGGCGGAAAAGGAACTGGGGACTTTGCGGAGTGAATTGCAGGCGCAGTCGGCCGGCCTCGAACAGGCGCGCACCGCGCTGGCCGATGCGGAACAGCGGCTAGCGACCGCGACCGCAGCCAAGGCGGCCCAGGCTCAGGGCAGCGCGGAAAACCAGCGGCTGACCGAGGCGCTGGCCGCGGCCCAAGGCAAGCTCGACGAGACGCTGGCCCTCCTCGTCGCCGCCCGCCGCGAAACCGAGGAATTGCGCACCGAGGCGCAATCCGCACAGGGCAGCGGTGCGGTCGAGGTCAACCGGCTCCGGAACCAACTGGCTGACGCAGGACGCGTGCTGGAGCAAAGCCGCGCGGAAAAAACCGATTTGGAAAGGCAATTGGCGGAGGCCCGGACCGCCCAAGGCCAGCAGTCCAGCGAGGAAATTCGCCAGATGGTGGGCGATCTGGCCGCGTCCCGCGCCCGTCTGGCGGAAGTCCAGAGCGCGGCCGACAAGGCCGCCCAATCGCGGCTTGATCTGGAAACGGAAAACAACGGGCTGCGCACCCAGGTCAATGCACTCAGGGACGAGGTGGCGGCCCTGCAGAGCCGGCCGGCGGGCCCGGCGGATAGCGGGCAGGTGCTCGTGGACCTGCGGGCCGAGCTGGCGGTGACAAAGGACGAGGCGGCCCGCGCCGTGCGGGAGCGGCAGCTCCTGGCCGCGGAGACCGCCGAGGTTAAGAATTCCCTGCAGCACGCCGATCAGTCAGTGGACCAGCTCCTCACACAGGTGGGCCAGCTCAAGACCGAGATCGAGCGCCTGATGCGTGAAAATCAAAAGCTCGCGGCCGCACCGGCTTCCACGCAGGCCGCGCCGAACGAGCAACTGGCGGCCCAGCTCGACGAAGCCGCCCGGACGCTGGAGGCGAAGGACCGGAAGATGGCCGAACTCGGGACGCAGATCACCTCCCTGCAGCAGGATTTGGAAGTGGCGAAGCAGTCCACCGCCGCCGCCCTGGCGGCGCAGGCCACCGCGGCGCGGGCGCTGCCCGATGCCGGCGCGATGCAACTCGAGATGCAGACCCTGCAGGACCAGGTGAAGGCGCTGGAGGCGCAGTCGCAGCGCGACCAAAAGAATTCGGCGGAGGAATTCGCCCGGCTGGCCGGGCAGCTGCAGCTGGCCCGCGAGTCCAACCGGGCCCTGGTCGAGGCCAACCGCGCCCTGCTGAACTCGCAAAGCTCCGAGACGGCGATGGCCACCGACGAAACCGAGCAGCTCAAGGGCAAGGTGCGCGAGCTGACCGCGGCCGCCGAAAAATCCACCCTCGAGCGCAACGGGCTGCGCACCCAGCTCGACGACATGTTCGCCAAGCTGGCCGAGGCGGAGCGCCGGCTGGCCCAGCTCAAGTCGGAAGGCGACACGGCCCGCAGCCAGGCGCAGACGGCGCAGAACGAACTCGCTGCGTTGCAGTCCAAGCTGGCCGAATCCGATCACGCGACCGACCGCCAGGGCGCGACCGTGGCCGAGCTCACCGGATTGAACGACAAACTCTCCCGCGAGAAGACCGCGCTCGAGACGCAGCTGGCCCAGCTCAAGCAGCAGGCTGACCGCAGCCAGGCGGATGTGGCCGCGCTGCGCGAACGGCTGGCGGCGAACGAACGTCTCGGCGAAATCCAGAAGGCGAACGTGAACGACCTGGGCACGGCGAACGAGCAGCTGCAGACCCAGGTGCAGGCCCTGACCGGGCAGGTGGCCACCTTGAAGGCGGAGAATGACCGCCTCGGCGAGCAGGGTGGCAATGTGGCGGCGCTGCGGAACGAACTCGCCGCCCTGACATCCACCAACGACAAGTTGACGGCCGAACTCACGAATCTCCGCCGCGCGAGTGCGCAACTGGCCCAGTCCGAACGGGCGCGGCAGGACGCGGAAACCCGCGTCGCCAGCCTGGGGGCGGTGAGCGGCCAGCTGGCCGTGGCGCAGCGCGACATCGCCACGCTCCGGGCGGAGAATACCCGCCTGAACGAGACGTTGCAGGCCTTGGAACGTGATCGGATCGGCCGCATTGCGGCGCTGCAGCAGGAGAATGCCGCCATCAGCGCGCGACTGCGGCAGGCCCAGGGGACTTTGGATCAAATCGCCTCGGCGGCGCGGCTGATGAACCCGACCGCCGGCGGCAACGTGGCTCCGGTGCGACCCCTCGGCGGCGAGCAGGCAGTGCAACCGGTCGCAGCCCAAGCCCGCACGCATATCGTCGTGGATGGCGATTCCCTCTCGCGCATCAGCCTGCGCTACTACGGTACGCCAAACCGCTGGCAGGAGATTTACGATGCGAACCGCGACTCGCTTGCCGGGGCCAACGCGCTGCGTCCGGGTCAGCCGCTGCGGATCCCGTAGGGCGTCCCGCACCTGGGCGCTGAGTGGGCGGGCTGGACCACGGTAGGCAACCCGCTCGCGGGCGCAGGTTCGGCGGGCGCACGCGAAGAAGCGCGAGCAAGCTCGCGGCCTACCGGTGCCGCTGTCTGGGAGCGCGAGCGGCCCGCCCGCAATTAGCCAACGAAGCGGACGAGCCGTCCGCGCTCCCAAGGGGGCCATCTGCAATCAATCGTGCTCGTTTTCGAGAACCCGCAAGCATTCGTAAGATTGCGACCAAGGGTGGTCGCGCTCCCAGCCAAGCAATCTCTACTGATGCCGCTGCCTGAACTCGCTTAGCCGCACGGTCTGCCCGCTCAGTCGCGACTCCTCGGCGGCGAAACCGATGGCGTGGCTTTCCACCGAGCGCTGGAGGGAGGAACGCATCTCGGCGGGATTGGCCCGGCGCAGCTCCTGATGGAGCAATTCCATGAGGCCGACATCACCGCCCAGGTGGCCGGCGAATTCGCCCTGGCGGATCTCCGCATCGTACCAGGTGGGCTGGCGGGTGGCGTGATCGGTGATGGCGATATCGTGGCCGGTCAGGCGTTTGACCGCCTCGCCCGCGTGCAGCACCCCGCGGGTGCCGCGGATTTCCACGTCCCGGCCTTCGCTGAAGGCGGACATGGTGAAGGTGGCTGTGACCTTGTTGGCAAACTGCAGGTTCACCGTCTGCCGGTCCACGGCGGTGTTGTCGCAGCGG
>JBIJDP010000332.1:0-4110 GCA_044344065.1 Opitutaceae bacterium | reverse complement strand
GCTGGTGGCGGATAGACTGGCCTATCAGACAGCGTAACGGAAAGACTCATGAAGATACTAGCCTGCGTAAAACAAATCCCGGACATGGCGTCGAAGTTTAAGCCGAATGCGGCCGGCAACTGGTTCGCCGAAGACGACCTCGCCTTCAGACTGAACGAGTATGACGAATATGCCGTAGAGGCGGCGGTGCAACTGCGCGAGCAAGGCGGCGCCACCGAAGCCGTGGCACTCTCAATCGGCCCGGCGCGCGCGGCGGAGGCGCTGAAGAAGGCGCTGGCCATGGGTTGCGACCGCGCCGTGCATGTGCAGGACGACGAGTCGCACCTGAAGGATCCGTGGCAGATCGCCTCAATGCTGGCCGCCTGGGTGAGGAAGGAGAATTTCGAGCTGGTGTTCACCGGCATGCAGTCCCAGGACCGCGGCTCGGGGCAGGTGGGGCCGCTGCTGGCGGAGATGTTAGGCTGGTCCTGCGTGACCACGGTCATCGGCTTCAGCCTCGATGGCGGCACCGTCACCGCGAAGCGCGAGCTGGAGGGCGGCGCCAAGGGCGTGGTGAAAACCCGGCTGCCGGCGGTGATCACCTGCCAACTGGGACTGAACACTCCGCGCTACCCGACGCTGCCTAACATCATGCAGGCAAGGAAAAAGCCGATCGACCTGGTGCGGGCGCAAGACCTTGCCGTGGAAAGCGCTCTTTCGGTGACGGAAGAATTCCGTGCGCCCGAGAAAAAGGGCAACGCTCTGTTGTTAGAAGGCGGCGACCCGGCCTCGCTGGCCGGCAGGCTGCTGGAGATCCTGAAGGAAAAAACCACGGTCCTGAAAGGCTGATGACTACTTTCACAAAAGAACATCAATGAAAACACTTCTTGTATTCGAATACCGGCGCGGGAAGCCCGCGGAGACAAACCCGGAGCTGCTGGCCTTCGCCGCCGCGCTGGGCGGGGAATTCGCCTGCGCGGCAGTGGGCGGGACGGCTGGTCTGCCGGCCTTCCCAGGCAGGCTCTATCTGGGGGAAACCGCCCAATTCGGCGAGTATGATCCGGACCGTCACGCGGACTTCGTTCTACAGGCCGCGCGCAAGGAAGCCGCTGATCGGATCGTCTTCCTGCATTCCTCCTACGGCTGGGACTTGGCCCCGCGCGTGGCCGCCAGACTCAAGGCCGCGCAAATCTCTAACATCACCGGCATCGCCGACGGCAAGTTCGAGGTCGCCTGCTGCAACGGCAAAATGCGCCGGTTGGTTCGCCCGACGACACCGCTAGCGGTGCTGACCATCCAGGAAGGTGCCTTCCTGTTAGGGGAAACTCCGACCGGAACCCCGACCGTCGAAGAAGTCGAACCATCAGTGGCGGCCGGTGAAGTGCAGTTCGTCGGCCACGAGGAGCCCGATGCCCGCGAGGTGGACCTGGCCAAGGCCGAGGTGGTGGTGAGTGCCGGCCGCGGCATTGGCAAGAAAGACAACATCGCCGCCATTGCAGAACTCGCCGGGCACCTGAAAGGTGAAATGGGCGCCAGCCGCCCGGTGGTGGACGCCGGTTGGGTGAGCCACAACCGGCAGGTGGGTGCCACAGGACAAATGGTCGCGCCCAAGCTCTATGTGGCCTGCGGCATTTCCGGGGCCATCCATCACCTCGCCGGCATGCGCAACTCGGACTTCATCGTGGCCATCAACACCGACAAGGACGCGCCGATCTCCGAGGTGGCCGATGTACTGGTCGTCGCCGATGTGATGCCCTTCGTCGCGGCCCTCAACGACAGGCTGAGGAAATAACCTCAAGCCTTGATCTTCTTCATCTCCGGGTCGTAGAGCGGCGTCGGCGAGACCTCGGCCGGATAGAGTTTGCCGGCGATGTCGACTTCCCATTTCCCCGCCTTCAGCCAGGCCGGCGTGACGGGTTCGTCGCCGCCCTCGACCATGGCCAGGCCCACGGCTCCGCCGAGCGTGTGGCCGTAGGAGGCGGCGCGGATGTAGCCGACGGGTTTGCCGTCGCGATGGAGGATCTCGGCGTGGAACATCAGCGGCTCCGGGTCCTGGACGAAGACCTGGACCAGTTGCCTCATCATGGGCTCCGCCTTCTGCCTGGCGGCCGCCGCCTGACCGATGAACCCGCCGGGTTTGTCCAGCGCCACCGCGAATCCGAGGCCGACCTCGAAGGCGTTGTCGGTGTTGTCGATGTCGTGGCCGTAGTCGCGGTAGCCCTTCTCCATGCGCAGGCTGGCCAGCGCCTTGAGGCCGGCGTGGCGCAGGCCGAATTGCGGGCCCGCCTCGACGACGCGGTCGTAAACATGGGTGGTCTGCTCGGCCGGGATGAACAGCTCATAGCCCAGCTCGCCCAGATAGGTGATCCGGATGCAGAGCACCCTGGCGAAACCGATGTTGATCTCGCGGGCGCAGCGGAACGGAAAGGCCTCGTTTGACATGTCGGAATCGGTTAGATTCTGCAGCAGTTCGCGCGAGCGCGGGCCCTGGATGTTGATCTGGCTGTAGGCGCTGGTGACATCCGTGACGAACGCGTGGGCGTCCGCCGGGATGTTGCGCTTCATCCAGGTCTCGGCGTGACGCAACTGGGTGTCGGTCACGACCACGAAGAACTTCTCTTCGTCGAGCTTTGTCACGGTCAGGTCCGCTTCGAGCTTACCCCCGTGGTTGAGCCACTGCGTGTAAGTGATCCGCCCGCTCCGGCCGTTGACCCTGTTGGCGGAGATGTAGTCCAGGCACTTGCCGGCGTCGCGTCCCTGCACGAGGAACTTGCACATGAAGCTCATGTCCATCACGATCACGCCCTCGCGCGCGGCCCGGTGCTCGTCCGCCCAATACGGGAACCAGTTTTCCCGCCCGAACGAATGCTTTTCCACCTTCGGCTCGACACCCGCGGGCGCGAACCAGTCGGCACTCTCCCAGCCGCTGACATCCCGGAAGTAGGCCCCGACGGCGGCGAGCCGGTCGTAAAGAGCGGACTTCTTCGCCCCCCGGGCGGTCTGCAAGCCCTTGTAGGGGTAATGGCACTGATAGACCATCCCCAGCGACTCCACCGTGCGGCGGCGGCGGTATTCGGGAGTGCGCTGATAGACCTGCAGACGGTCGATGTTGAAACCGGTCACATCGCAGTCGGGAGTGCCGTTGATGATCCAGTGGGCCACCACGCGGCCGAGGCCGCCGCCTGTTAGAATGCCGATGGAGTTGAGTCCGGCGGCGACGAAGTAGTTCCTGAGTTCCGGCGCTTCGCCGACGATCGGCCGCAGGTCCGGTGTGAAGCTCTCGGGGCCGCAGAAGAGTTTCTTGATCCCCACCTCCAGGGTCTTCGGCACCCGCTGCATCGCCTGCTCCAGGTAGGGCATCATGCGGTCCCAGTCCGGCTGGATCTCTCCGAAGGAAAAATCGTGCGGTATGCCGTTGATTTTCCACGGCGCGCAGACCGGTTCGAACATGCCGATCATCAGGCCGCCGATCTCGCGCCTGATATAGGCGTAGCGGGAGGGGTCTTCCAACACCGGCATGTCTTGCGGAAAATCGAAATCATCCGTCAGCAGGTAGTAGTGCTCCGCCGCCTGGTTGGGGATGTTCACTCCTGACAACTCGCCCAACTGGCGCGCCCACATGCCGGCGCAGTTCACCACGTAGTCGGCCTTGATGTCGCCGTGTGCGGTGCGCACGCCGGTCACGCGGCCGTTCTTATGGAGCACATCCATCACCGGCGTTTCCTTGAGCACGGCCGCGCCGCGCTGCTGCGCGCCCTTGGCCAACGCCACCGTCACATCCACGGGGTTGATGATGCCGTCTTCCTTGACATAGAAGCCGGCCCGGATGTCGGAGACATCGGCCAGCGGGAAGAGGTCCCTGACCTGCGACGGGGAGATTTCCTGCACATCGATCCCGCAGTAGCGGTTGAAAGCCGCCACCCGGCGGTATTCCTGCAGGCGGTCGTCATCGGCCGCCACCTCGATGAAGCCGATCGGCTTCAGGCCGGTATTCTGCCCGGTCTCGGCCTCCAGGCGGCTGTAGAGGTCGCGCGAGTACTTGCGCATCTCCGTGGAGATTTCGGAAGTGGAGCCGAAGTTCACCATCAGCCCGGCGGCGTGCCAGGTGGTGCCGGATGTGAGCTTGTCCCT
>JBIJDP010000149.1:0-6130 GCA_044344065.1 Opitutaceae bacterium | reverse complement strand
ATTACAGGCAGCCGGAATTTGCCGAATGTTTTGCCACGCCGGGTTTGTAACATAGCCTCAAACCCGGGGTTAAATCCTACGGTGACCACTTACTTTCCACCCTCCCTGCTGCTGACCGACTGGCTGGTATGGCAAACGGAAGCTGACACCGTCGCCCACGGTGACCAGGTGGAGACGGAATGGATGCACCGCGTGGCGGCGGGGGATGAAACGGCGCTGCAGCAGCTGTTTGACCGGTGGAAGCGGCCGCTGCTCAGTTTTTTCTACCGTTCACTGGGTTCCCACGCCGACGCGGAGGATCTGACGCTTGAGGTTTTTGTCCGGCTGCACCGGTCGGCTCCGGACTACCAGCCGACGGCCAAGTTCTCCACCTACCTGTTTCACATTGCCCAGAACCTGCTCCGCAACGAGCTCCGGCACCGTCGGCGCAAACCGGCTGATGCGGTGCCACCCGAGTTGCTGGAGGAACTGCCCCAGCCGAACGACGCGGACCGGGGACTGGCCGAACTGGAGGAGGTCCTGCAGCAGGCCCTGGCCCGTCTGCCGGAAAAACAGCGCACGGCGCTGCTGCTGATCCAGCAGCAGCAGCTGGATTACCCCGCGGCGGCAGCGGCATTGCGCATGACCGAGAATGCCCTGCGCGTGCTCGTGCACCGGGCGCGACAAATGCTCAGAATTGAAATGGAGGCCATGCCATGAAGAACAAGCTGCATCCCACGCCCGACGACGGGCAAATCGACCGCCTGCTGGCGCGTCGTTACCGTGACACGACGCCCGAATTCGAGGTGCGCTGGGTCGCGCTGAAACGCGATCTCCGCCAACGTCCGGCCGGCCGCGCCCGGCTGGCCCTCCCGTGGCGCTACGCGGGCTGGTTCGGGGTCGTCGGGGCGGCGGCCGCGCTGGCCTTTGTCCTGCAAATCAACCGTCCGTCCACGGTCGCCCCGGAAGGCATCGAACCCTCGCCGCAACTGGCCGAGCTATTCGCCATGGATGCCGTGCTCGGCCAGGCCGTGCCCCTGCTGGATGAGGAGAACCGCACGGCCCTGCTTAACCTGCCGGCCACCGATCAACCGTGAAATTGCACCAGCCATGAAAACTCTTATCCCCCTTCTTGCCTTGTCCGGGCTTCTGGCCCTCGCCCCCCTGGGCGCCGCCGAGTCTGCGCCCGCCAGTCCGGCGACGCCGCTCCCGGCGGCCCGGGAAATGGCGGCCCTGGAGCATTTCCTCGACCTGACCGACGCGGACCTAGAACAGATGCAGCGCGTGATTGCCCGCATCCGCGCCATGGGCCCCGAAGAGCGGGCCACGCTGCGCCGGGAGATT
Organism: Opitutaceae bacterium; assembly: GCA_044344065.1. Lineage (GTDB taxonomy): Bacteria > Verrucomicrobiota > Verrucomicrobiia > Opitutales > Opitutaceae > UBA2377. The sequence continues at coordinate 4,807 of JBIJDP010000149.1, read as the reverse complement.
GAAAAATTCCGCACCCTGCCCGAGTCGCAGCGCCATCAGATGCGACTGGGCTGGGGTGCGCTCGATGCGGATCTGCAGGATGCTTGGCGGCGCATGATGCAGTCGGCCACACCCGAGCGTCGCGCGGAGATCCAGGCCCGGTTGCAGTCGCTGCCCCCGGATAAGAAGGGCGCCTACCGCCGGCAACTGGCGGAGGAGTTCATCCAGCAGGAGCGCAAGAACCAGGGTATGTCTTCAAAATAGGCGGCATTCCTGTAGGAGCGGCTTTATGCCGCGATGATGTGCTCCCAATCGCGGCCTAAAGCCGCTCCTACAACCAGGCCGCACCGTGGCAGAATGGCGGACAACCCAAATTGCAGACGCACCCTGGGGTGCTGCCGCCGGCGCCAGCCGGGCTGAAAGGCCTCACCCGCGACGGGCCAGGACCTGCACCACCGCGGCGCGCCCCGTGTGGCCGCTGCCTTCGACGACGTCGCGCTCGAGTTCACGGCCGATCTCCAGCTCGAGTCCGATCAGCTCGCCGCGCAGTTGAGCCAGCGTCATGAGCAGTTCGGGCGTGGTCACCGGGCCGCCGGTCTTGTGCTGCACCTGGGCGGGAGTGTAGGCCTCGAGGATGAGCACGCCGCCGGAGTGCAGGCCGATGGCCGCGGCCGAGTGCACGTTGCGGCGCAGCGGCGGCGGCAGGTGCACGAAGATTGAGACGATGGCCGACCAGGACTCGGGTTCGATGGTGTAATCCTGCAGATCCACCACCTCGGTGTTGAGGGTGACGCCGCATTGGGCCGCCAGCCGCTCCGCCTTGGCGAGGCCGACGGCGGACTGGTCCACGGCCGTGACATTGTACCCGCGACTGGCCAGGAAGACGGCGTTGCGACCCTCGCCCTCGCCCAGGCACAGCACGGGCCCGGCGGGAATGCAGTTCGCGCACTGGCGCAGGAAGTCGTTCGGGGCGGTGCCGAAGACAAAGTCAGCCGGCGTGTAGCGGTTGTCCCAGAATTGCGGATTCATCGGTGGTCCCAGCCGCCATGCAGGAGCACAAGCCACCGGGCTTTTCCTTGTGGGGGGAAACCAAATTGCAATGTCATGTGCTTTTTCACCAACAGGCGGTCTGCCGATAGTATGGCCGGGATTGGCCCGCAGCACAAGCCGCTAGGCTGGCACCGACAGGCCGAGGGCCCGGGTCATCAGACCGAACAGTGCGGTGTTCTGGACCAGACCATGGAGATTTTCGCTGCCGGGTCCGAAGGCCGCGAGTTCGACAAAATCGGTGGTGTGGGCGGTGCCGGTCCAGCCGACGGAAGTGTAGTTGGAAAGGATCTGGCCCAGGGCGACAATCGGGGCGTTGCGCACCCGGTAGCCTTCGCGATGCTCCTTGCGCAGGGCGCGGCGGAGCAGCTCGGTTTCGTCCTCAGCCAGGGCGAGGCCGGTGGCCTCCTTCACCCGGTCCTGCACTTGCTGCGCGGTGCTGCCGGTGTTCAGGCCGGCGAGAGCCCAGGCGTTGGTCCGGCGGATTTGCGCAATGCGGTCAAAACAGACGCCGGTTTCCCCGTAGCTGCCGCCGGCGCCGTTGAGTCCGGGATTGGCGTTGCCGTGGTCGGTCGTAACGATCACCAGCGTGTCGTCGCGGCCCGTGGCAAATTCGACGACTGCACCCACGGCGTCGTCAAACGCAAGCTGGTCGAAAAGCAGGCCGCCGATGTCGTTGGCGTGGGCCGCGTGGTCGATGCGGGCACCCTCGATCTGCAGCACGAAACCGCGGGGTTGCAGAGCCAGCCGGGCAAGGGCAACGCGGGCCAGCTCAGCGAGGGTCGGCACGGCGGCGGCCAGCGCCGGATCGGCGCGTTGGTCGAGGGAGTAGGGCAGGTGGCTGTCCGCAAACAAACCGAGGAGCCGCGAACCGGCCGGCGCATCGCGCAGGGCCGGCCGGTCGCGCACCACTTGGTATCCGTCGCGGGCATAGTCGGCCGCGAGATCGCGCCGGTCGGCTCGCCGGGCGGGATCGAAGAACTGCGCGCCGCCGCCGAGCAGCACGTCGATGCCGGCGGCCAGGTATTGGGTGGCGATGGCGGCCTCGTCGGCCCGTGCGGCCACCTGCGCGGCGAAGCCGGCCGGGGTGGCGTGCGTGATGGTGGCGGTGGACACCAGCCCGGTGCCCAGGCCGGCGGCACGGGCGAGATGCATGATCGGCGTCCGCGGGCGGCCGTAGGGATCTAAATTGATGGCCCCGTTGTTGACCTTGCGGCCGCCGCCCCACGCCGAGGACGCGGCGGCGGAGTCGGTGACCAGCGAGTTGGCGGATGAAGTGTCGACGAGGGCGCGACGCACATCGGGACGGGCATACAGGTCCAGCCAGTGCGTGCTTCGGCCTTCCTGGCGCCGACGGTACCGATCCGCCATGGTCAGGGTGCCGAGGCTCATGCCATCGCTGACCAGAAAGATGACATTGCGCGCCCGGCCAGGTGCGCCCCCGGGCAAGAGCGAGATCGGCGGCTGGGGCTGTGACCGCAATGCCGGACCGAGCAAGAGCGCGCCACCGGTCAGGCTGGTGCGCAGGAATCTGCGACGGGAGAGCGAAGCCATGGGTGAACTATGCAAGACCGGGCGCTCTGTTACAGTCGAAACAGGTTACGATTGTGGTGCGCCGGCCGGATTTACGCCGTGATTTCCGGGGGGCCGGATTTCATGCCGGACCAGGCCGGATTACTTCGCCGGGGCGTCGGCTACGGTCACGCGGATGAGGCCGCGCCATTCGCCGGCGCTGTAGTCGGATGCCTTGTCGCCGGGATAGAGGGTCGCGAGCTTGGCCTTCAGGGGTTCTGACTGGCCGGCGGAGTCGCCGTGACAGGCGAGGCATTTGGGCATGATGCCGAGCGGCTTGTAAACGCGCCACTCCGGGGCCGCTGGCGGGGCTTCGACGCGCTGCACCAACAGCGGCGGGGGCGAGTCGCCGTTGTCGAGCAGCTGCTGGATATGATCGAGCGCCAGCTTCTCGGCGGCGTCGGGGGCGTTGGCGGGACTGCGGAGCCGCAGACTGGTGCGCTTCACGGCGGTGATGCGGGGCAGGCCGGCCACGGTGCCGTTGGTGATGGGCACGGCCTTGAGGTGGCAGCTCTCCACCGCGCCCTCGGGTCCGTCCTTGGCCATGGCCGAGGTGACCTCGCGGACGAGCTGGGTGGCGAGGCGGTTGATGGCGGTTTCGCCCAGTTTGCGAACCTCGGCGACTTCCGGGGTGTCAACTTCAGCAAAGGTGGCCTTGACCGTGCCGGCGCTTTCCGCAGCGCCGCACAGGCACGCGATCGGCAGGGTGAATACCACCGTGATGAGGATCTTGAGCGGAGTGATCATGAAGGTGTTTGGTTCAACTTTCCTGCGGATGATCTTATTCGGCCGCATGCAGATGGCGATGGGAAAAACCGGCCGGCTCCTCGAGGGTGCCGGGCAATCCGCCCGTGGATTGGAAGCGGGGGCATTCCCGGCCGGTGCGACGCAACCGTTCGTCGGCCCCGGGTCGTTCACACCAGATCCATTCATCAAAGGTGCCCGTGTGCGGTCGGGCAAAGATGCAATCGTGACCGCAGGGCCATTGCTGGTCGGAGGTTGCGGAATGAAGGCTGGAAGGGATCATGATTGCCGGCCTCCGATTGGGCGGACGCCGCCGCGATTAGCGGGTGAGATCCGGGTCGGCAGCGGAGCGCAGATGAAAATAACCGGGGCAACGGCCCGCCCGCGGGTGGCATCAAGTTCCGTGGTCCGCAAAGTGCGACCAGCCTCTGGTTCAGCCCGGGTCCGCATGGCTTTATGCGTATGCTCCGAAATTATCCAACCGCAAGGGGTGCGAAGAGGGCGCACCAAGGTCCGGAGGCCGGTCGAGTTCAGGTGAAGATGATCTGTCCTCCCCCGGCCAGTTCGTAGAAATCACCGACGGTGAGCACGCGCTCCATCTGGGGTACAAAGTCGGCCGCCTGGAGATGGAACATGTCCACGGTGGCCTTGCACGCGTAGAGGTGGCCACCGGCGTCGGAGATCATCTGCGTGAATTCGCTGACGGGCGGGATGTCGAGTTTCTCCATTTCCTTTTGCATCATCTTCGTCGCAAACGCCGACATCCCCGGCAGCGCGCCGAGCAGGGTTGGCAACGGCAGACCTTTGGCATCGGGCACGCGCATGGCGGGATTGCCCACGGTGGCGATCTTCAGCGTGTCCTGGTATTTTTTCAGGACGGCGTAGAGACCGAAGAACGTGAAAAACACATTGGCCTCGATGCCCTCCATGCGCGCGCCGTTGGCCATGATCAGGCCAGGATACACGCCGTCGAGGGAACCGCGGGAGATGATGATGGAGACCTTCTTGATTTTTTCAGGGGAAGACATGGCGGGAGGGGATTGGCAGGCGGAGCGGGATGAGGGCGGTCAGATGCAGCCGTGTGGTTTCTTGATGCCGGCGATTTTCGCGGCCTTCTTGGCCGGACCGTTGGGGAAAAGCTCGTAGAGCTCCTTCGTAGGAACTCCGCTTTCCTTGGTGAGCCGGCGGATCGAGGGACCGTCGCCCTTCGCGGCAAACTCCTGGCGCATGAAATTGACAACCAGAAGATGCCGGTCGGTGAGGGCGGGAAGGCCTTCCTCCTGGGCGAGCACCTTGGCGATCTCGAGATCCCAGTCCAGGTGGTTGGTCATGAATCCCTCGGCGTCGAACTCGAGGGTCTTGTTGTTGATGATGCGGGTAGGCATGGCGAGCGGGGGTTAGGGAAAAGTCAGCCGGCCGGGGCGGGAAGCGGGTGCTTGCCGGTCATGCTCATCGCGGAGCCCAT
>JBIJDP010000210.1:0-5171 GCA_044344065.1 Opitutaceae bacterium | reverse complement strand
GGGCGCGGTCAGGGTGGCCGCGGTGTTTATGATCGTACCGTTCAACAGGGCCCGGCCGCCATTGACGACGACGTTGCCGAGGTTGGCCGAGGTGTTCGTGCCGTCCCAGCGCAGGATGCCCGCGTTCTGCGCCGTCATGGTGCCATTGTTGTCGACGTTGCCCCGCAGGTAGATCGTCGTGCCACTGCCGTCCACCGTCACGGTGCCGGTATTCGTGGCATTGTAGCTCGCACTTGGATAGTTGAGGTAAAACGTCCCGGCCGTCGCGTTGATCGCACCGGTGTTGGTGAAGTTGGCCGCGTAGATCTGGCCCGAGCCTGCCGTGTGCGTGATCACGCCCTGGTTGGTGATCGCCGTGCCGACACTGCCGTCGGAATAGATCGAAACGTCACCCGTCACCGTGGTCGCCGCGTCCAGGGTCAGCGCATTGTTGGCGCCGCTGACATAAATGTACGTGTTGGTGCCCTGGGTGATCGCCTTGCCCGCCAGCGTGCCCACCTGCTGCCAGTAAAGGCCGGTGCTGTTGGCCATGGTCAGTGCCGGCGAGGCGAAGGTGGTGCCGCCGTTAACATAGACCGTGCCTGATGCGATGTTGTCGCCGGTGATCACCACAGCGCTGTAAGTGCCAGGGGCAATCACTTGCCCGCCCAACGGCGCGGCAAAGCCCAACGCGAGTAAAAACAGCCAGAGACAGGGGACAGGTGACTGGCGAAGCATTGCCGGAGTGTGCGAACGACTTGCAATCAGCCAATCCCAATCCACAGCAAAATAGGCCGTGTTATCCGGTGGCAACGCCTCCCGGTCGGCGCAACCCACCCTGCCCCTGTTCCTTGCCTAACTACCTAACCTGCAGGGTGTCACCCTCGAAAGTGAGCCCAAGCGACGGCACTTCGACCGCCTTGCGCGCACCGGACCGCTTCACGCGACCCGCGAGCCAGGCATCGTACCCTGACGCCTTGGCGGCGGCGAGCACGGCCTCGGCCGACTTTTGGTCGACATAGGCCGCAAAGCCCACGCCCTGATTGAAGGTCGCGTACATTTCGCGGGAGGAAATCGGACCCGCCTGTTCCAGAAACTTGAACAACGGCAGCGGCGCGCGCGGCGCGGTGATTTCGTAGACGAACGGCTCCTCGAGCCGCATGAGCTTGCGCCAGCCGTGGCCGGTCACATGCGCCACATAGTTGAGCTTCAGGCCGCGGCGCTGGCACTCGCGGACGAAGGCCACGTAAATCACCGACGGCGCCAGCAACGCCTCGCCATAGGTGCGCGGGTCGCCGTGGCCGATGGCGGTCTGGTAGCCCTGCGGGAGCCGATCGGCGATCAGCCGGCAAAGACTCAGGCCATTGGTCTGCACGCCCGAACTGGCGAGAAAAATGATCGCGTCGCCGTCGCGCACGTCGCCGGTGATGCGCAATGCCTTCGGGGCGATTTTCCCGATGGCCGACCCCGCCAGCACGATGGTGTCGGGATTGACGATGCCCTTGAGGGTCGGCGTCTCGCCGCCACCCCACACCGCCCCCGCCTGCCGGCAGCCCTCGGCCCAGCCGGCGACCAGCGCCTCCATGCGCTTGGCGTCGGCGAACCAGCCCGAATCCCCCACCGCCGCATGCATGGCCACCGAGATCGGCAGCGCCCCGCAGGTCGCGAGGTCGTTCACGATGGTCGCGACCGTATCGATCGCGATCTCACGGTAAAAACACTGGCCCGTCGCGGCCTGAACGGCATCCGCCACAAGGTTCTTGGTGCCGAGCCCCTCCTCGACATGCGCGAGGTAATGGTCCGCGGCCTCGATCAGGTAGGCGCTCTCGCCGCGGGTGGTGGCCGGTTCGACGTAACCGTGGTCCTTGAGCAACGGAGCCGTGGTCCGCGCCGCCTGCTGGCAGGCGCGCTTGAACGCATCGAGCTGATCGTAGCGGACACCGGAGGATTCGTAGCTCAGTGACATGAAATTATCACTCTGATCACGCGGATATGACGCGGATAATGCGCGAAACCAGGAATTTATCCGCGTTCATCAGCGTTATCCGCGGAGAATTAATAGCTCCGGCCCTCCGACTTTTCGAAATAGTTCAGGTAGGCCTGGTTCACGACCCGGTAGCCGCCGGGCGTGGGATACTTGCCGGTGAAGTACCAGTCGCCCGTGTGGTTGGGCACGGCGGCGTGCAGGTTCTCGATTTTCTGGAAGATGATCTCGATCTCGCCCTGCCAGTCGCCCTTGGGCTTCACGCGCTCGACAATCTTGGCGGAGATCTCCTCGGGCGTGAAAGGCTCGTAGATCTTGCGCACGTGGTTGACCGTGCCGGCCCGCTTCACTTCCTCGCGGCAGAGGGTGTAGACCTCCTGCAGCAAATCGCCCTTGCCGCGCTCCTTCAGCAGCTCGACGGCGGCTTCAAACGCGATGAATTTGCCCAGCTCGGACATGTCGATGCCATAGCAGTCGGGGTAGCGGATCTGCGGCGCGGTCGAGACAATCACGATCTTGCGGGGATTGAGCCGGGCCAGGATGCGCAGGATGGACTTGCGCAGCGTGGTGCCGCGGACGATCGAGTCGTCCACGCACACGAGGTTGTCGCCGGGGTTGATCGAGCCGTAGGTGATGTCGTAAACGTGGCTCGCGAGCTGGTTGCGCAGGCCCTCCTGGCCGATGAACGTGCGCAGCTTGATGTCCTTGCTCACGACCTTCTCGCCGCGCGGCCAGTTGCGCAGAATCAGCTCATCCAGCAGCGCCTCGTCGAGCGTGCCCTTGGCATGGGCCTCGAGGATGGCCGCTTTCACCTCGTCGCGGCGCCGCCTGCGCAGCGCCGACAGAAGGCCGTAGTAGGCAACCTCCGCGGTGTTGGGGATGAAACCGAAGACGGTGTTGGCCCAGTCGTGGCCGATCGCGGTGATGACCTGGTCGGCCAGGCCGCCGCCCAGCGCCTGGCGCTCGCGGTAGATGTCGAGGTCGTTGCCGCGGGAGAAATAGATGCGCTCGAACGAGCAGGAGGCGCGGGGCAGCGGCGCCGTGAAGGCGTTTTCGGTGATGGTGCCGGCGCGCTTGAGGACGACAACGTGGCCCGGCTTCACCTCCTTCACCTGATCAACCGCAAGGTCGAACACGGTCATGAGCGGCGCGCGTTCCGAGGCGAAGGCCGCCACCTCGTCGTTCTGGAACCAGAAGCAGGGGCGGATGCCCGAGGGATCGCGGGCCACGAAGGCGTCGCCGTTGCCGATGAGCCCGCACAGCGTGAAGCCGCCGTCCCATTTCTGCGAGGCGCGGGTGAGGATGCGGGTGACGTCGAGGTCGTCGCTGATGCGGCGGGACAGTTCCTCGCCGGCCAGCTCCCGCTTGCGCAGGAAACGGTAGATGTCCTCGTGCTCCTCATCGAGGAAGAAGCCGATCTTCTCCAGAATGGCCTGCGTGTCGGTCGCATGGATGGGATGCTGCCCCATCGCCGTGAGCGAGGCATTGAGCTCGGCCGTGTTGGTCAGGTTGAAGTTGCCGCAAAGCGCCAGGTTGCGCGTCGGCCACGGGCTGCGGCGGAAAAACGGATGGCAGGACGAAAGATTGTACCCGCCGCTGGTGCCGTAGCGCAGGTGGCCCATCAGCAACTCGCCGCCGAAGTCGAAGGACTTCTTCACGGTGTCGGGGAACTCCGGGTGGATGATCCCCGCGTCCACCTTCTCGTTGTACTGGCCGAGGAGGGTCTTGAAGATCTTGTCGAGCGGGTTGCCCTTGACGCTCCGCTCGCGGAACATGAACGCCTCGCCGGCCGGTGCATCGAGTTTCACGCAGGCCACGCCCGCGCCGTCCTGGCCGCGGTTGTGCTGCTTCTCCATGAGCAGGAAAAGCTTGGTGAAGCCCCACAGCGGGGTGCCGTATTTTTCCTGGTAGTAGGAGAGCGGTTTCAGCAGCCGCACGAGGGCGACGCCGCATTCGTGGGTGATCCGGTCGCTCATGCCGTGGGTCCCGTGGGTTCCGGAGCCGTCCCGAAGGGGCAGCACAGCATGGCGGTTGGATGGGCGGTGGTCCTCACGGGCTTCAAAGCCGTTCATTCCGCGCAGTCGCTGCGAATCGTCAACGGCTTTCTCCGTCAGCCGGCGGCAAAATTTCTGCACCTGGATTGCACGCCCCTTGACGCCCCGGGGATGTTGGGAAACATCGCCTTTCCGACCATGCTGATCCTCCGCGGCTCGCCTGCCCACTCCCCGTTCCGTCTTCAAAAGCTCCTTGAGGGCCTGGTCGCCGCCGGGCTCCCCGTCCGCGCCCTCGGCGCCGAATTTGTGCATGTCGCGGAAACCGAGGGAGTCCTGGCCACCGCCCAGCACGGCATCCTGGAAAAGCTGCTCACCTACGGACCCAGCCGCGCCGCCACCAGGGTCGAGGGCCTCGTCCAAGTCATCGCCCCCCGCCCCGGCACCATTTCCCCCTGGTCGTCCAAGGCCACCGACATCGCGCACATCTGCGGCCTGACCAACGTGAAGCGGCTCGAACGCGTGATCGCCTACACTGTTGAGACCACCTCCGAGCTCAGCCCGGCCGCCGCCCGCGACCTCGCCGCCCGGCTCCACGATCGCATGACACAGGTGGTCTTCCCGGATCTGGAGTCCTGCGCCGTCCTTTTCCGGCACGAATCACCCCGCCCTTCGGCCACCGTGCCGGTGCTCGCGCAGGGCCGCGGCGCCCTGGCCGCCGCCAATGCATCGCTGGGCCTCGCCCTCGCCGAGGATGAGATCGACTACCTGGTCGCCGCCTTCACCAAGCTCGGCCGCGATCCGCACGACGTCGAACTGATGATGTTCGCGCAGGCCAACTCCGAGCACTGCCGCCACAAGATCTTCAACGCCACCTGGGAAATCGACGGTTCCGCCAAGGACAAGTCGCTGTTCCAGATGATCAAGAATACCTACCAGTTGCACCCGGAAGGCATCCTCTCCGCGTACAAGGACAACGCCGCCGTGCTGGTGGGCACAAAGGGCGGACGCTTCTACGCCGACCCGCGCACCAACGAGTACACGGCCACGACCGAGGACATTCACCTGCTCTGCAAGGTGGAGACCCACAACCACCCGACGGCGATCTCCCCCTACCCCGGCGCCGCCACCGGCTCCGGCGGCGAGATCCGCGACGAGGGCGCCACCGGCCGCGGCGCCAAGCCCAAGGCCGGACTCGTCGGCTTCAGTGTTTCCAA
>JBIJDP010000148.1:0-6195 GCA_044344065.1 Opitutaceae bacterium | reverse complement strand
CAGGTAAACCATGTTCAGGTGCGCTAGCTTCTTGCCGTCGAACTTCGCGTTGCTCTGGTTCACGCCGGGCAGGTCGAAAAGTTTGATGATGTCGCCAATGGGCATCTTCTCGCGGTCGTCGCCGGGGTTCCAGCCGAGGAGCGCGAGGTAGTTCACCAGTGCTTCGGGCAGGAAATGCCGCTGCTGGTACTCCTCGATGAGGGCGCCCTTGTCGCGTTTCGACATCTTGCCCTGACCCATCTCGGGTGATTTCAGGATCAGCGGAATATGCGCGAAGACGGGCGCGGTGACGCCGAAACCCTCGTAGAGGCGCACATGCTTGCTGGTGTTCGACAAATGATCTTCGCCGCGGATGATGTGCGACACCTTCATCTCGATGTCGTCCACGACGTTCACGAAGTGGAACACCGGGTTGCCGTCGGAACGGAAAATGACGAAGTCCTCGTCCTCCTGCCGCTCCACCCGGCCGCGAATCCTGTCATCAATGACGACCGGGTCGGCCTTCACCTTCTCGACTTCCTTTTTCCGGTGGTCGTCGAAAACCCTGTACCGCTCGCCGAGCAGCTTGAACCAGATCGCCCCGTCCTTCTCGTAGGCCCGGCCGGCATCCAGCAGCTTCTGTTTGTAGCGGAGATAAATGTCGCCGCGCTGGCTTTGCCGGTAGGGACCGTAGGAGCCGCGCTCACCCACGCCGTTGGGATTCGGACCCTCGTCCCAATCCATGCCCAGCCAGGACAGGCTGTCGTAGATGAGCTTGAGGAACTGCTCGCTATTGCGCGCCTGGTCGGTGTCCTCGATCCGCAGGATGAACGTGCCGCCCGTATGCCGGGCATAGAGCCAGTTGAACAACGCGGTGCGGGCGCTGCCGATGTGAAAGAAACCGGTGGGACTGGGCGCGAAGCGGACGCGGACTTGGGACATGGTGCGAGGGAAAGATTGTGGCTTGTGAACCGTGGGAGCGGCCAGCAAGAACCTTCCCGTGCAAGCTGTCAAAGCCGCTCCCCTCGACCCCGCCGACTTCGTCGCCCAATGCACGGCCGCCGCCTTGTCGGCGGGATTTCGCGTTGAAACCTACGGCGAGATCCAAGGTTGCCCGTTGGTCGCCCTGACCAGGCGCACCCCCGGCCCGCGGCCACGTCTGTACCTGTCGGCCGGCATGCACGGCGACGAACCCGCCGCTCCGCTGGCCCTGCTGGAAATGCTGACGGCCGGCAGCTTTGACGACCGTGCCACCTGGTTCCTTTGCCCGATGCTCAACCCCACCGGTCATGCCCGGGGCACCCGGGAGAACCATGAAGGCCGTGACCTTAACCGCGATTACAAGGATCAGGTTTCCCTTGAAGCGAAACTTCATGCCCGCTGGCTGACCCGGCAGCCGCTGTTTGAGCTCACGCTGTGCCTCCATGAGGATTGGGAGTCGCAGGGTTTTTATCTCTACGAGTTGAATCCGAACCAGCGGCCCAGCCTCGCCGAACCCATGATCGCTGCCGTGGCTCCGATTTGTCCGATTGAGCAGAGCGCCATCATCGACGGCCGCCCCGCCGCCGCGCCCGGCATCATCCGCCCGGTCAGCGATCCCCTGCTGCGCGAAAACTGGCCGGAGGCGATCTACCTCCGCCACCATCATACCACCCTGAGTTATACCCTGGAATCACCCTCCGCCCTCCCGCTGGCCCAGCGCATCGCAGCGTTGCGCGCCGCGACGGAGACCGCGCTTGCAAGCGTCAAGTAGGGCAGGCCTAAACGCACCTGCACAGTCGTAGTGCCGGACTTTAGCCGGCACTGATTTGGAACGGCAGAACAGCAGTGCAGCGTTTTCAGCACGGGCTAAAGCTCCGCGCTACGTTGCGCTCAATTCCAACCCGCGCTCAGAACAAAAAGCCCGCATATCCTCCGCCAGCGGCGCGCGAAAAACCGGCTCTATCTTCACTGCGCGCAAATCAATCTCCGTACAATGTAGCGCCTGCCGCGGCAGATGCAGCTTCGCCGCCATGGCCTCGCTCCAGCCCTTGTCGATGAACTCCAGGTAAAGCCGGTCATCGGGTCCATAGATCTTATCCCCCACCAGCGGATAACCCATCCAATGCGCATGCACCCGGATCTGGTGCTTGCGTCCACTCTCGGTTCGCACGCGGGCGAGCGTAAAACCCGCAGCCGTGGCCAAAGGCTCGAAATGGGTCACCGAGGGTTTGCCGTCGGCGCACACCGCCGATTTCACGAACACCGGGCTCTCCACATCGTCGCCCAATGGCTGGTCCACCGTCACCGCCTCGCGCAGTTCACCGGTCAGGATGGCCTGATACACCTTGCCCGCCCGCCGGTCCATCATCGCGGTCTGCAGCCGGCTCGCCATTTTGGCGTCCTTGGCGAGCACCACCACCCCGCTGGTTTCCCGGTCGAGCCGGAAGACCAGATGCATGGTGGGCAAACCGGTGTACTCCCGGGCGGCTCCCACCAGACTGGACCAGGGGCCGGCCTTCGAGGGATGGCAGACCACGTCGCCGGGCTTGTTGATCACCAGCAGGCGTTCGTCCTCATGGACGATCCACGCCTTCAACTCCTCCGGCTTGATCTGCCGGACAGTGTCCGTGCGTTGCGGCCGGGGCGGCCAGGCACAGGCCCGGCGGGGATTGAACTGCGCCCTTTCATCCGGCGCGCTCACCTGGACACCTTTTTGAGGCGGAACCTCGCCAGCACCTTCGCGGCCAGCCAGGCCGCCATGGGCTTGGGGAGTTTCGTAATCAGTCCCGCGCCGACCTTGTTCTTCCATCCCGGCACCACCTGCGCCCGGCCGGCCGCCAGTGCCCGCAACGAGGCCCGCACCACCGCTTCGCTCGTGGTGCCAAAGGCGTCCGACACGCTGCCCTGCTGCAATCCGGCCCGGCGGAAAAATTCCGTCGGCGTCGGCCCGGGACAAACCGCTAGCGTCCGCACCCCCGTGCCGCGCAGTTCCTCGTTCAACGCCAGGCTCCAATGCAACACGAAGGCCTTCGAGGCACCGTATGCGGCCATGTAGGCCGTTGGCTGGAAAGCCGCAGTCGACGCCACCGTGATCACGGCCCCGCCGCGCTCCTTCAGGACCGGCAGGAGGCGCGCGGTCAGATCAACGACCGCCCGGACATTCACATCCAGCATCTCCAGCTGATGCGCCAGGTTCGGTTCCGGAAAATGCCCGTAGGCCCCGAAACCGCTGTTATTGATCAGGAGGACCCGTCCCGCCGGCACGTCTGTCTTCAGCCAAGCTAACACCGAATCAGCGCCCTGCACTATGGCGGAGGGCTGGGCGAGGTCGCACGGGATGTGGCACAGCTTAAGCCCAACTGATTTCAACCCGGGTTCGCGCCTCGATAGGTTGCAAAACCGGAGGGCCGGTTGCAGGGTATGCATCACCTCGATGAAAGATTTTCCAATACCGGAAGATCCCCCCGTCACGATGACGGCGGTGTATGAGGTTAAAGCTTCGCTTAGCGGGGCCGATGACATCGGGAGGTTAAGATCTTTCTGTTAGTAACCCAAAAACCATAGGTCATAACATGAACAGACAAAACAACCACGAACTAATCGTATCCGGCATTCACCTCGAACTCACGCCGTCCCTGAAAACCTATGTGCGCGAGAAAGCCGACCGATTGTTCCGACACGAGGAGCGCATCGTCCGCATCCGCGTGGAGCTTGAATGTGATCGCAATGAGGCGATCGCTGCCAAGTTCAAGGCCAAGGGTCACATCACCATCCATGGACCCGACATGAATGCGGTCGTTTCCGCCGACGAGTGCCACAAGGCCGTCTCCCTCCTGATGGACAAACTCGACCGCATGCTCGCCAAGCGCCACCACCTCCACAAGACGAAGCGAAATCACCCGCATGCCATCGAATTCGAAGGCGTGATCCTGCCCAAGGTGGAATTGGCGAAAGCGGTGTAGCGTACCGCCAAAGGCAGGCGTCTGCTCCTGTCACGCCGAAGGCTCTGCGCAGGCGGATGCAGGCATGGTTTGGCTTCGAACTGTAGGGCTGCACCTTGGTGCAGCCTGATAAGCCACGATGCTCATCTGGCATGCGAGGCTGGAACAATGCGCCGCCGTCGCACAAGGGCTCGCTCGCCTCAGGCGAGTCCAGCCCAACATCAATCATCAACTGCAAGCCCGCTGGACGAACCATAGTTTTTTTAGCCGCAAAAAGGCACAATAATTCAATCTGTCAGCTTGGCTCTCCCGCGCGCCTATAGGCGCATGCACGGTTTCCTTCGCCTTTGATTTTTGTGACTTTTTGCGGCCATTCCTTTCGGGCTTGGTCTGCCTGTGTGAATCCATGGTCCCCCGCCCATCCGGCGGGTTTTCTTGCTTCCGTCCCCCGCCTCCGCACAGCATCGCCCTGTGATTGGCGACGTTACCTGGACCACCCCCGGCCAAACCTCGGCGGATTCCCTCCCCATCGGCAACGGCGACCTCGCCGCCAATGTCTGGACCGAATCCAACGGCGAGATCGTGCTTTATCTCGCGAAAAACGATGCCTGGGACCACCTCGGCCGACTCATCAAGATCGGCCGGCTCCGGCTCACGCTCAAACCCGGCCTGCTGGCCGACGCCGGCAAATTCGAGCAGAAGCTTTCACTCGAGGACGCCTCGGTGATCATCGCCAATGAAAGCACCGCCGTACGCCTGTGGATCGACGCCCACTGGCCGCGCCTCAACATCGAGGTCACCAGCACCCAGCCCTGCGAAATCCGCGCCAGCCTGGATCCATGGCGCGAGGCTCCGCGCCGCATCGGAAAACAGGAGAGCACGCAGACTTCCACCCTGGCCGGCGGATCCGTCGATGAAATCGCCGCGCCCGACACCGTCCTGCGCAAGGAAAAGCAGCATGTCATCTGGTATCATCGAAACACCGAATCAATCTGGGGCCTGACCCTCGACCAGCAGGGCCTCGGCGACTTGAAGGCCGAAGGCCGGGATCCCCTGCTGAACCGCACCTTTGGCGCCTGCCTGGCCGGCACCGGGTTCAAAAAGAAAGGGGACCGCGCGCTCGTCTCGGCCAGGAAGACCACGTCCGCCGCCCTCGCCGTCCATGTGCACGCCGCCCAGACCGAAACCTTTGAGGAATGGCTGGCGGACTTGCGGACCGCCGCCGGCTCAGCTTCCGCCCCGGCACCGGCGGATGCCTGGCGCGACCACGTGCAATGGTGGACGGATTTCTGGGGCCGCTCCGGCATCATGGTGGAGACGCGGGCGCCGGATTGGGGCAACGCCGCGATGATTTCCCAGCAGACCAACTGGCAGCGTTATTTAGTGGCCTGCTGCAGCCGCGGCCGGTTCCCGGTCAAGTTTAACGGCGGTCTGTTCACGGCGGACTGGGGCTTGAAGGACGAACCCTTCGATGCCGACTACCGGCGCTGGGGCGGCGGTTACTGGTGGCAGAATACGCGGCTGCCTTATTGGGCCGCCCTCGCCAGCGGTGATTTCGAGCTGCTGCGTCCGCTCTTCCGCCTGTATCGCGACCAGCTCCCCCTGGCCGAGCATCGTACGCAGGTTTGGTTCGGACACGGCGGCGCCTTTTTTCCCGAGACCCAGTGTTTTTGGGGCACCTATCTGCCGGCGAACTACGGCTGGGACCGCACCGACAAGGAACCCAAGGATGTGACCAACCGGTACATTGGCCGGCTGTACATCAGCGGACTCGAACTCGTCGCCCTGATGCTTGAGACCTACCAGCACACCGGCGACACCGCGCTGCTGCAAAACGACCTCCTGCCCATCGCCCGCGCCGTGCTCAAGTTCTACGCCCTGCATTATCCCAACGACAGCAGCGGCCGCATGCGCATTGCCCCGGCCCAGAGCATGGAAACCTGGTGGGAGGCCGAGAATCCCCTGCCCGACGTGGCCGGGCTGCATTACCTCCTGCCCCGCCTCCTCGCCCTGCCGCCCGAACTCTTATCAGTGGCGGATCTGGGTGCCTGGCGGGCCCTGACCGCCCGTCTGCCGAAGCTTCCGCTCAGGATGACCGACGGACAGGCGCACATGCTGCCGGCGGAGCGGCACGAGGCCGTCCCGAGTAACTCCGAGAACGCCGAGCTCTACGGCGTGTTTCCCTTCAAGCTCTATGGCGTCGGCCGGCCCAACCTCGCCACCGGCCGCGCCACCTTCACCCAGCGCATGTTTCCCGACACCGGCGGCTGGCGGCAGGACGCGCTCCACGCCG
>JBIJDP010000339.1:0-4053 GCA_044344065.1 Opitutaceae bacterium | reverse complement strand
TCCAAGCGGCGGCGAAAGACCTGCAGCACGCCCTGGACCATCGTGTAGGCCTGATTCGTGGTCGTGAGCCCGGCCGTGTCGCGCGCATCCGTCAGAAACGCATAGAAGTTGTCGGTGGCACGCTGGTATTCGGGCGGGACTGGCATAGGCGCTCCTTTGGCAGGCGGCTTGTTGCTGGTGCGGCGTGTCCTTGGGCTGTCCTCCGGCGACAAGGCCGGTTCAGGCGAGATGTGCAAGTCGTAGTCGTGGCCGACCCAATTGCAGCAGAAAACCTGTGGCTTTTTATTCAACGCGTCTTGCGGAAATGAAAGCGGCGAACCCAACGGCGGAACCAATCTCTCCAAGCCCGGGTGGTTGCTCATCAGAATAACTCAAGGCCGAGTTCGACTCCGGAGGGAAAGTGGTCGGTATCAAAATCAACCACCTGGAGGTGAGTCATCCGTCTGCGCCCTCGACTTGAGATGAAGCCTCAAATTCCCTTCCAGAGTCATGCCGGACCTTGCCCAACCTGTCGCAGGCGGGCGTGAAGATCGGCAATGAATCCATCCCGATCCTTCGGCGAAATAATCCGTGATCCACTCGCCAGCGTGATCTTCACGCGCCGGAGGGAGAGGGCGGGGGCGCTCCAGAGGCTGCCGGACTTCTCGGCACCCTTGATCTCGCGCAACGGCACCTCGTCCTCGAGCAGGCCGGACCTGATCTTCAGGCTCTCGTCCGTGAGTGTGTAGACGCACGGGATCGAGAGCGCGGCGATCAAGCCACCGGTGACGATTCCTCCAACCATCACGACGATCCCGGCGCCAATTGATTTCGTCAGGGTGAACGCCCCGGCCGCAACTACGACGACCGGCGCACCGGCCAGCACAAATGCGAGCCACGAATCAATCCGCGACGGATACTCGGTCTTCATCAGGCTGAATCAACGCTTCAACCGCGTTGCCCGCGAGCGAAGAGTGGCTTGGCCGGCCACGGGATCCCGCCGTGAAGCGACCTGTGCCCGAAGGGCGTGCATGCAAAAACCCCAATCAAGCCCGAAGCGGCCGCGGTAGGCCGCCCGCTGGCGGGCGCGGGTTGGGCGCGAGCAAGCTCGCTGACCTACCGAAACGGCTTTTGCAGACACGTCCCTGGTTACTTTTACCCGAGCCAAGGGATGAACTGCGAAGAACGCGAAAAGACCCGAAAGGGCGAACTGTGATCGCGTAGGCAGACCGCGAGCGGGCGGCTTACGGGTCCCATCCGGGTGATCCATGGTTAACCTCCGTCCGACACCCCGCCCGTATGTGCACACATTGTGAATAAATTCCGTTATTTTTTACGTCTGAAAGCTTGACCTTGGTGGGTAAAAATGGGTTGAAATGGGGCACTTTGGGGGACTTGGCGCCCTCAGCCCCATGTCGCAATCAACTCCACCGCTGTACACCGGCCTTTTCAGGCACACGCTGGACGACAAGAATCGGCTCACGATTCCGTCGGCGTGGCGGTTTGCACACGCGGAAAACGACACGTTTCTGGCGACCCCGCACCCGGACGGTTACATCGCGGTCTTGCCGCCGGCCGAGGTGGAGAAATTGCGCGCGAAGATCGCGGCGATGGCGCTGAGCGACGGTGCCGGCCAGGACTTTGTCGCGCGGTTCTTCGCCCAGACCCACTCGCTGTGGTTCGACAAGGCGGGCCGCATGAACCTGAGCCCCGAGCTGCTGCAGCACGCGGGCGTGACGAAGGACGCCGTCCTCGTGGGCGGCTTGACCAAGTTCAACATCTACACGCCAGCGCGCTGGACGCAGGTCGAGGCCCGCACCTCGGGCGAGAACTTCGGCGACCTCATGCGCCGGCTCGGCATCTAACCCCATGCACTACACCGCCAAAGTTTCCCCCTCGCGGCTGCCCCTGCGCAAGGTGGCGGCGGCCCTGCTGGCCAACCGACAGTTCCCGGCCTGGATCGACGCCGCCGAGCCCGGCATGATGAACCCTCTCGCCGTCGTGATGCCGCGGGTGCGCGACAGTCTGGTCCTGCGGGTCGTGGCGAAGCGCCGGCCCCGGAGTTCGTCCGATGAGTTACGCGATCATTGAGCCTGCCCCCGCCATGACGCCCGGCCACCAGCCCGTCCTCCTGCGCGAGGTGCTGGAATACCTCTCACCGCGGGCGGGCGGCCGTTTTCTCGACTGCACCTTCGGCGGCGGCGGTCACACCAGCGCCCTGCTCGAGTCCGCCCCGGACGTCCAGGTGACCGCCCTTGACCGCGACCCCGCGGCCTTGGACCGGGCGGCCGGACTGCGCGCGGAATTCGGCGCCCGTTTCGAGCTCGTCGACCTTGACTTCGGCCGGCTGGCGGAACTGCCGGCGGCGGACTACGACGGCATCCTCTTCGACCTCGGCGTCTCCTCCTTCCAGCTCGACGACGCGGCCCGCGGCTTTTCCTTCCGGCAGGATGCGCCGGCCGACATGCGCATGGACCCGCGTCATGGCGTGCCTGCCTCGCGCTGGCTTGAGACGGCGACCGCCGAGATGCTGACGCGCGCCATTCGTGATTTCGGCGAGGAGTCCCACTGGCGCCGCATCGTGCGCGCGATCACCGCGGCCCGCGGCACCGGCGCCCTGGCCCGCACGGCCTCCCTGGCCGAGCTCATCGCCGGGGCCATCCCCGCGCGCGACCGGCACACGATGCGGATCCATCCCGCGACCCGGGCCTTCCAGGGCATCCGCATCGCGGTCAACGACGAGATCGGCGCCATCGAGCGCGCGCTCCCGGCCGCGTTCGCCCGGCTCAGGACCGGCGGCGTGCTGGCGGTCATCAGCTTTCATTCGCTTGAGGACCGGCCGGTGAAGCAGTGCTTCCGCCGCCTCTGCGGCATGCCCGAGAGCGCGGACGACAACCGCCCGCAGGACCTGCGCGTCCGCGTCGCCGAGCCGCTCACCCGCAAGCCCGTGACCCCCGGCGACCTTGAGATCGCCGCCAACCCCCGCAGCCGCTCCGCCAAGCTGCGCGTCCTCCGCAAACTTTAATCCGCCCGCCTGCCGCCGTCCGCGTCCGCCCCCATGAAAAAAACCGAGACCCATGCCTTCGTGAACCAATTGCTCGTTTACACCCTTGTGGTGATCGGGTTCAGCGGTTCCATCGGCCTCGGCACCGTGTGGCTGCGCCACCAGATCTCGCTCAGCGCCAACGCCGCGAAGCAGCTCGAGGCCCGGCTCAACGAAGTCGAGCGGCACATTGCCGAAAAGAAGACCGAGATCGAGAAGGCGCAGAGCCCCGCGATGCTCGAATACCTCAACGATCAGATGAAGCTCGGCCTGCAGCCGCCTTCGCCGCAGCAAGTGCAGCACATCGCGGGCGACCCCGTGCGTCTGCTCGCCGCCAAGCGCAACCGCGGGCTGTTCCCGGACGAGCCGGTGGCCGTTTCCTTTCAGGTGGCCCTGAAGCGCTGACATCATGTCCAAGGGCTTCGCCTCGAATTTCCGCCTATTCCTCATCGCAGCCGTCATCGGAAGCTGCCTGACCGGGGTCGGCGTCCGCCTGGTCTTCCTGCACGTCATCAACCGGGCCGAGCACCTCGACCGCATCGACAAGGTCCGCCGGCAGATCATCGTCGAGAATGCGCGCCGCGGCGACATCGTGGACACCAACGGCCACCTGCTCGCGACGAGTCGTTCGCTGATCGTGCTGGGCGTGGATCCCCAGTCGCTGCGCCCCGAGGACGAGGCCAAGTGGCCGCGCCTCGCGATACTGCTCGACCGCCCGCTGCCGGAGTTGCGCACCATTTTCCTGACCAAGACCCGGCCGGAATCCGCCGCCCCGGCCGCCGTCGCGGCCGCGCGGGACGCCGCCGAGCCCAGCGCCCCGGTCCTGGTCTTCAATCTCACCCCCGGTGCGACCGTCCCGTCCACCACCGCTCCCGTGGATGACACGGTGGTGGATGAGGAAACCGACGAGAACGGCCACCGCCCGATCCGCTGGGCCAAGCTCAGCGAAGGGGTGGAGGAGTCCGTCTACGAACAGATCGAGCAGCTCGGCATCAAGGGCGTCTACGGCACCCGTGTCTACCGCCGCGCCT
>JBIJDP010000381.1:0-3672 GCA_044344065.1 Opitutaceae bacterium | reverse complement strand
CCGGACGCAACGGCGGCAAGGCCGGCCGGGCGGTGAACAGGCGCCGTGCGCCCGCGCTCGCCTCCTAGCGGCCGGTCGTCAAGCTGGCGACCATCGCAACCATGAAAGTCGGCGCCGCACAAATCGACATCACGCCCGTGACGGGCACGGAACTCTCCGGCTTCGCGGTCCGGATCCAGCCGTCGGCGGGCTTCCTTGACCGCCTTTATGCCAAGGCCCTTTGGGCGGAGACCGGGGAGGCCCGGCTGCTCTGGATCCATTGCGACCTCATCGGGCTGACGGACCAATTTGTCGCCGCCTTCCGCGCCTGGGCCGGGCGGGAGCTTGGACTGGCGGCAAACGAGGTCATGGTCTCGACCACGCACACGCATTCGGGGCCGTGCACGATCCGGCTGGAAGGCTGCGGCAACCGCGACGAGGCGTACACCGCCTGGCTGGCAATCCGCCTGCAGGAACTGGCCGCCACGGTGCGCGCCGGGGTGGCGGACTGTGCCCCCGTGGCGTTTGAGGGCAGGCTGGACCTGGCGGTGGACCGGCGCGGAAAACCGAGCGCGCACACGGATCCGCGGCTGGCCGTGATCGGCTTCAAGCGCGCCGACGGCGGCTTCGCGGCCGTGATCGCCAATCATCCGATTCACCCCGTAGCGCTCGGCAACGGCAACCGCCTGGCCAGCGGCGATCTATTCGGTTTCGCGGCCGAACACCTCTCGGCCCGGCTGCCGGGCCGGCCGGTCGTGCTCATGACCAACGGGGCCTGCGGCAACCTGAACCCTCCGACCGTGGGTGCGCCCGTGGAGCAGGTGCAGGCGTGGGGTCGCCTGATCGCCGGGACGATGGCGGACGGACTGCTCGGGGAACCGTCGCGCCTGGCGCCGGTTTTGCACACCCGGCGACACGTGTGTGCGCTCCCGCTCGATGTGCCCGACCGCAACGGCGTGGAAGCGCTCGCTGCGGCCGTCGTGCGCGGCGCAGCCGATGGCCGTCCGGCGTGGCTGGAAAAGATCACCGCGGCGGCGAAAATCTGGCAGCAGGAGCGACTGGCGGAGATTGGGTCCACCCGGCCGCCCACCCATCGCGAGGTCGAGCTCTTTGCCGTGCAATTCGGCGATCTCACTTTCGTCGGGGGCGGCGCGGAAATCTTTTCCAACTTCACCGACTGGCTGCGCGCGTCCGCCGGTCCGCGGGTTTACACGGTCGGCTACGCCAACGGGAACTGCGGGTACCTGTCCACCCGGGCGGCGTATGCGGAGGGCGGGTATGAGGTAGACATGGCGCATTACTTTTACGGCAGCTTCCGCTTTGCCTGCGGCGCGCTGGAGCAATTTGCCGCCGAGGCCGCGGACCTGCTCAAGGCCGGGACCCCGCGATGAATGCGGCCACCCCGCCGCCGCCGGCCGCGCCGCGGGGACTGGCCCGGGGATTCCTGAACGGGGCCGGCGTTTATATGCAGGAATGCCTGGCCCATCCCTACTACCGCTGGCGATTTCGCTGGTGCAGGCCTACCCTATCGGCTGGCTCGTCGACCGCTATCATCCGCTCCGGCTCACGCTCATCGCGCTGCTGTGCGGATGGATGCTGGACCGGTTGAACCACGACTACCGTTTCATCTACCTGTGGGCCGCGGGCCTGGCCCTGCTCGGGTTGCTCGCGTACGTGGTTGTGTACCGGCGGTTCATCGGGCTCGGCGGGATCAGGAATTACGTCCCGCCTTGAGGGAGGATTGAGGCTCGCAACCTGGCCGGCGGGAGGGCGTGGCGTCTTCGTCGGACTGGGTGGGGTTGCGTCAGTCCCTCGGCTCACCGGGGACGGTTCGCCCTACCGTCAATGGTGCGGTTCAGACCGTAACCTCATGCGCGCGACATCAACGGGATTTCTGGTCGAGGGCGCGGCCCAGGGCCTGATCGATTTCATTCGGGTCGAGGCCCAGCTGGTGGGCCCGGATGCCGGCGGCGACGATGCGGTCCACGACGTCGGCCGGGATGACCTCGTTGCCGGCCTTGGCCCGCATGTACGCGCGAATGTGCATCCAGAATGCGGAGACGCCCTCGCGCAGGATGTCGGAAATCGTAAAATTGGACACCGGGGAGGAGAGTTCCTCCGACAACTTTTCCAGCTCCGCCCGGAGGTGCTCACCGGGCCGGAAGCCGACGGATTTGTAATTGCTGAGCTTCTTGCGGATGGGATTGGGTGCCGCAGTTTTCATGCTGAAGGTTAAACCAGTTGAACATGTAATACAACACTGACAAGCCATATGATGGCCAATCAGTTAGTGCGGATGGAGTAAATCGCTGCGAGGCATGCAGGACCAAGCTGTCCGGTTGCTGTCCAACGAAGTTGAGCAGCGATGAACTTTACGATGAGGCCGCATTTGCCGCAAAGCTGCGGGACAACAAACCCACCTTCCGGACAATTTATGAAAATACGAATCTCGCGCCCTGGACTCCTTGCCTGCCTCGTGGCGGCGGTGATGGCGGTTGACGCCCCTGCTGCTGACGTCCCTGCGGGATCATCGCCAGCAATGCGCCTGCCGGCGATGCCGATGATGGAACCCAAATATGAGTGCCATGGGGTCTGCCAGATGGGCCAGACGCTCTATGCCTCGATCAGGGAGTCGGTGACCGGCCAGTCGCAGTGGTGCGAACTGAACCGGTCCATCGGCGGGTGGACGGTGGCCGAAATCACCCCGCACCGGGTCATCCTCCGGAACCGGAGGTCGGGCAAGGAGCAGGTGCTCAACAACACCGCGGCGGCTCCGGCGGGTGATTCCGCGGAGCCGGAGCAGGCATCGCAAAGGCCGCTGTATTCCAAGGCTTGGATCAATTCGGAGGAGAATCCGATGCTCCTCCACATGCAGCCGTTGCCGATCGAGGTCGTCAGGGAATGGACCAGCCTCACCAAGGAGCAAAAGGAGGATATCATCAGCTACTACCGGAATCACGGCTGGCAGTTGATCGGGTCGGAAACCGTGGGCGGCAGCAGCACGTTCCATTGGGAAAACATCTACGAAAAAGAGCGCCGCGCGGCGGTCTCGGCGAACCGCCGCGAGTTCGAGCAGTCGCTGACGGAGGAGCAGCGCGCCGCCTATGATGCCATCAAGCGGACCCCGATGATGCGCGTGGAGAATGGCAAGCTCACGCCCGAGCAGGAAGTAGAGGGCAAGCGGCGCGGCGCGGCTTCGGCCCAGTTCAAGGCCAGCCTGAGCCCAGGGCAGCTCGCCCTGCAGAAGGGCATACCGGATTTCACCAAGCGTCTGGGCGAACCTGACGCCAAATAATTCAACCCCAACCCAAACCCAAAACCCCCAATCATGAAAACCAACCTGTCTGTTCGTGTCCTGTTGTTGCTAGGTCTCTGGCTTGCCGGCACCAGTTTCGGCCGTGCTGAAGTTTACGGCTGTCTCACTTGGGTAGCCAATGCCCGCACGGTCGTGGATGTAGATACGGAGAACCGGGCCCGCTGCAGCGGCATGGGCCAGGTGCGCGTGGCCACGATCCAGGCCGAGCCGTACGAGAACGTGGAACTGGACCAAAATACTGGATTTGTGAGCGCGACCTACATCAACGACTATGCCGACTGGGAAACTTATACCAATAGCCATTAGCTTTTACGCTTCCAAAGCAGGCTTAATGTGTGCAAGAAAAGAGGATGGCCCGCCAATTACCGCCGCTCGGA
>JBIJDP010000146.1:0-6230 GCA_044344065.1 Opitutaceae bacterium | reverse complement strand
ACTCCCGTGTCATCGCTCAACAATTATTCCGCCACCAAAGTGACCGTTGACGGGTTTGACGTGCTCCGGCTGAAGGATGCCACCGGTCAGGCGGAAGTCTTGATTGCGCGGACGGTCGGCTGCAACGCGTACCGCATGACCGTCAGGGGCCGCAGCATCCTCCGGTCTCCGCCGAGCCTCGACGCGCTGAGGCAGAAACCGGTTTTCTTTGGCAATCCCCTCATGGCGCCGTGGGCTAATCGGATGGTGCCAGATGAGTTTAACGCCAATGGCAAACACTACCGGCTGAACCCGGATCTGGGCAATTTCCTGCGCGACAACCGCGGCCAGGCGATGCACGGACTGCTGACCGGCTGGCCGGATTGGGAACTCGTGGCGCTGGAGGCCGACCTGGAATCCGCCCGGGCGGTGTGCCGTCTGGAATTTTGGAGGTATCCGGACCTGATGGCGCAATTCCCTTTTGCGCACACCCTCGTGGTGACGCACCGGCTGAAGGACGGCGTGCTCGAGGTGGAAACCCTGCTGGAAAATCATGCGACTGAGCCCATGCCGGTCGCGCTGGGCTATCATCCTTATTTCCAAATCCACGACACGCCCCGCGCGTCCTGGAGGGTGCATTTTCCCGCCGGCGAAGAGACGCTCCTGACGGAGAACCTGCTGCCCACCGGCCGCAAGCGGCCGCTGCAGTTGCCGGACTCCGCGGCGCTGGCCGGTCTGCCGGAAATGCATGTGCTGACCAGGCTGGCGCGGCGCGCGGACGGCGGGGCGGAATTCTGGGTCGAGGGCGGCGGCGAACGCGTCACGATGATCCAGGGTCCGAAGTTCCGGACCTGCGTGACCTATGCCCCGCCAAGCGCAGACTTCATCTGCTTCGAACCGATGGCGGCGACGATCAATGCACTGAACCCGCTGTCAGACGGTACCCGGCACGTGGTGGCGGACATTCCGCCCGGCGGGACCTGGCGCGAGAGTTTTTGGATTCAGTTTTCCACCGTTCACTCCAACCCCGGAGATTGAGCAGACATGCCTCGGAGGAGGAACCCCATGAATGCATCACCCTATCGCCCCTATCGTGATCTGCCGCCCGTGGCCGGATTGTGCACCCTGGCCGAAGCCGCCCGGCCGGGACTCCCGGTCGAGACGTGCGTGGCGCGGCTCAAGCGTTGCCATTACGCCTTGCGTCGCCTGCACGGGATTTTCACCGCCCGCATCACCGCGGAGCCGATTTATGAACTGAAGACTGCCTTCAGCCTGCACGCCCACGTCTGCGCCGAGCATGTCGCGGCCCTGCGCCGGCGGGTGGGGGAGATGCGGGAGCCGCCGCTGGGTCTGGAAGCGGTGCCGGATCCGAACCTGGAAATCTACTTCGACGAGATCCTCGGCGCGCCCACGACTGAGGCCTTGGTCACGGGTCTCTATGCCAAGGCCATCCCGGCGCTGCAGGCTGCGTTCGAGCGGCATCTGGCGGTGACCAATCACCTCGCGGATCATCCCTCGGTCCGGCTCTGCCGGTTCGCGTTGCTGGAGTTGGGGGATCTGCACCGTTTCGGCGCAGAGGCCGTGCGCCGCCTCGTGGACGCGGCCCACCGTGAAAAACTCGGCGGCTGGCTGGCCCTGCTTGACCAATGCCTGGAAGCCGCCGGCGGCCTCGATGGCGCGGACACGCCCGTGACGCACGCGCTGGTGCGGCAATATTCGGCCCAACCCTACGTTTATGATCCCAATCCCCGGCGCGACGAGCGCTTCCCCGATCCGTTCAACCGGGGCGTCAACGTGGAGGCCTTCATCTACAACGAACAACTGCCGGCGGAGCCGAAGGCCCTGATGCTCTTCTTCCGGCGCCTGCGGGAGATCGAGATTCCCGAGATGTTGGCGAGCGTTATCACCGAGACCAGGGACAAGCCCTGGGAATACTATCGCGAGATGAGCCGTCAGCTCTGGGACGAGGCCCGGCATTCGCTGATGGGCGAAGTGGGATTCGTCGACCTGGGAGTTGACTGGACCAAGGCCATGGTGAACGCCACGTATGCGCTCATCATGAACACGCAGTTGAAGCCGTTGGAGCGGCATGCGGTCCTCTATTATGTCGAACAGGGGTTGATGGCCAAAACGGGCAAGCGCTACGAATGGGAGGTGGGTCAGGCATCCGGGAACCATCTGGCCGTGCTCTTCCAGGATTACGACTGGGCCGATGAGGTCCTGCATGCGCGCATCGGTCGCGACTGGTACCTGCCTCAATTCAAGGATTCCAAGGAGGCGCTGCAGTTTGGCGACGAACACTGGAACGTGCTGTTCACCGGCTGGAAGGCCTGGCGCGACCAGGGGCTGACGCAGCATCGCAACTGGTGGCCCGATCTCTACTGCGACGCCTGCGACCGGCGCGGGATCGCACCCGATCCCGTGGTGCTGGGTTTTGCGGAGACGTATGAGCACCGGCGCGCCGACCTGAAAAAAGTTCCGGTGCCCGAAGGCAACGAGTAGATCATTGTCATGAAACGCATCGCCCTCATCCAGATTCTGCAGGAGACGAATTGTTTTAACCCGGTGCTGACCGTCCCCGCGGACTTCGAGAACTTCGGGGTCGGCACGGGCGCCGCGGTGCTGGCGCAGTACGGCGAGGTCGGCGAACTCGGCGGCTTCATGGCCGGCCTGCAGCAATGGCCCGAGCCGGTGGAGCCCGTGGGCGTGTTGCGCCTGCAGGCCTGGTCGGGCGGACCCGCCGCCCGGAGCACGCAGGCGTGGTTTGCGACGCTGCTGGCCGAGCAGCTCGGCCGGGCCGGCCGGTTGGACGGACTGCTGGTCGCGCTGCACGGTGCGATGATGGGTGACGATGAGCCTGACCTTGACGGGTGGTTGCTTGAAACCATTCGCGGCCTCGTGGGACCCGGCGTGCCCGTCGTCGCGAGCCTCGACCTGCACGCCTACGTCACCGAACGCATGATCCGCTGCTCCAGCGCCCTCGTCGCGTACCTGACCTTTCCGCACATGGACCAGCGGGAGACCGGCATCAGGTCGGCCCGCGTGCTGCACCGGATTTTCTCCGGCGCCAAGCCCGTGACCAGCCTCGTGCGCCTGCCGATGATCACCGGCGGCGAACTGCAGAGCACGTTCGTGCCGCCGCTGGCGCCCATTTTCGAGCAGGTGGTGGCGGCGGAGCGCCGGCCGGAAGTGCTCAGCGCCGGCATTCTGATGACGCAGGCCTATCTCGATGTGCCGGCGTTGGGCTGGGCGGCGATGATTGTCACCGACGACCGCGCCGACCTTGGCGACCCGCTGGCCGACGGGCTGGCGGCCCAGTGCTGGCCGGTCCGCGAGCAGCTCGTGATGAACTTCCTCGACGCCCCCGCCTGCCTCGACCGCGCCCTGCAATGCCAGGGCCGGCCAGCCGTGATCGCAGACGGGGCCGACGCCACCAATTCCGGCGCCGGCGGCGACAGCATCCACCTCTTGAAGGAAATGATCGGCCGCCGCATCCCCGGCGGGGCGCTGACCATCATGGTGGATCCGCTCGCGGTGGCGCACGCGCAGCTCACGGGAGTCGGCGGCGTCTTTGCCTTCGCCGTCGGCGGCAAGCGCGACCGCGTGTTTTCCCAGCCCATGATGATCACCGGCCAGGTGGCGGCGCTGCACGACCGGGCCGGTTACGTCCTGACCGGCCACGGGGGCAACAATCTCAAAATCGACATGGGCCGCGCCGCCGTCATCCGGGTGGCGGACGTCACTTTGCTGCTCGTGGAAAAGCCCGGACCTGGCAGCACGCCGCTGATGTATCGCTGCGTGGGCCTGGAGCCGAAGGATTTCAAGGTCGTCATCGTCAAGTCGCCCCAGGGGTTTCGCGCGGAATTTGGGCCGTTTGCCGCGGACATCATTCTGTCCGACTGCCCCGGCTGCGCCTCGTCCCGTTTTGACCGGCTGCCGTACCGGATAATCAACCGGCCGCTCTGGCCCCTCGATGCGATCGACGACTGGCGCAAAGTCGCGTGGATTCGGCGGCACTAGCGATGATTATCCAAAGCACTAAAACCATACATGGCGCATTGCCTCTGCGGGTAGGGCCCGGCCTCCCTCCTGCGCCCGGCCTACGGAGGGCAGGCCGGACGGGCCGTGAATGGCAGTCGCATCTCGAACCGCCCGTCCGGAGGCCGGGCGCTACCCACGGTAGCGTCACTTCCATAGGTGATGCTCAATAATTTCTAACTCCTCCCATGCCCACGCACAAAAGCCAGTATCTCAAGGCGAAGAAAGTTCTGCCCGGCGGTGTAAACTCCTCCGTGCGGCTCAACCGGGCTATTGGGACTCCCTTCTACGTTTCACGCGCCCGTGGTTCGCGGGTGTGGAGCATCGAGGGCCGCGAGTACATTGACATGTGCTGCGCCCATGGCGCGGGTCTGCTGGGGCACGCGCATCCGGCCATCGACCGCGCGCTGCGGCAGGCCGCGAAGACCGGCTACGCCAATTCATTCGAGACCGAAGCCCACGAGGAACTGGCCCGCCGGCTCTGCGCGGCAATCCCGTGCGCGGACCGCATCCGGTTCTGCTCCTCCGGCTCGGAGGCCACGCTGCACCTCATCCGCGCCTGCCGGGCCTTCACCGGCCGGGACAAGATCATCCGCGTGGAGGGACATTTCCACGGCTACCACGAACTCATCTACATCGGCGGCCATCCCCCGGCCTCGGCCTTCGGCCAGAACCGCGTGCATCCCTATCTGGAGTCGCCGGGCATGCCCGCGGCCTTCGCCGACTTCATCATCCCGGTCCCGTTCAACGACGTGGACGCGCTGACCCGCACCATCGCCGAGCACGGCCATGAGGCGGCGATGGTGATCCTCGAGCCGATCAACTTCAACTGCGGCGGCATCAAGGCGCAGCCCGGTTACCTAGAGGCGGTGCGCAAGCTGACCAGCGAGGCGGGCATCGTGCTGTTCTTCGACGAGGTGCAGTCGGCGTTCAAGAAATCACCGGGCGGGGCGCAGGCCGACCTGGGCGTGACCCCGGACGTATGCACGATCGGCAAGGCGATTGGCGGCGGGCTGCCGTTGTCCGCGTTCTGCGGACGCGCGGAGATCATGGACCAGTTCCAGCCCGCCGGCCCGGTCCAGCACAGCGGCACCTTCAACGCGCACCTGATCCCGGTGCTCGCCGGACTCGCCTTCCTGGACGAGGCGGCGAAGCCGGGGTTCTTCGCGCATCTGCGGAAACTGGAAAACGCGTTTCACGCCGGCGTGGACCGGATCATCCAAGACCGCGACCTCGCCATGATCGTGCCGCACCATGGGGCCCGGTTTAATATTTTGCTCGGCCGGCGGACGCCGGCGGTGCGTTACGAGGAAACCTTCTGCCACGACAAGGCGCTCATGCTGAAGCTCATCAAGGGCTGCTATGACCGCGGCGTGTATTTCCACGATTACGGCGGCGGCCCCGCGCACCACGGCTACTCGGTCCAGCACACGATCGCGGACATCAATCGCGTAGTCGATGTGCTCGACGAGGTGCTGGCGAAATTGAAGAAGCAGCTGGGGTGATAGCTGAGCGTTGTTGTAGGAGCGGCTTTTACGCCGCGATCGTGAGCGCAGCATCGCGGCATAAAGCCGCTCCTACAATGACAGCGGGCGGGCGCGGTTTGGGTTGTAGGGCGAGGTTTCCGAACCCCGCCTGGTATGCGATCCGTAGCCTCGAGCGTGAGCGAGTGGATCAATTCACCACTCGCTCACGCTCGTAGCTACAATCCTAGCAAAGGCGGAAAGGCGGGGTTCGGAGACCCGCCCTACAACAACTTTCAACCCCCGGCGTTGAACGTGTGCACGGCCTCGAGCATCGCGAGGAAGTTGGCCGTGGGGGTGCGGGCCTGGATGTTGTGGATGGCGTTGAAGATGTAGCCGCCGTCGCGCCCGAAGATGCGCAGACGGTTGAGCACTTCGGTGCGCACTTCCTCCGGCGTGCCGAAGGGCAGGGTGCGCTGCGTATCCACCCCGCCGCCCCAGAAGACGAGGTCGCGCCCGTAGGTCGCCTTGAGATGCGCCGGATCCATCCCGGCCGCGGAGCATTGCACGGGATTGATGATGTCGAACCCGGCCCGGATCAGGCTGGGCAGCAGCGGGTCAATGGCGCCGCAGGAGTGCTTGATGGTTTTCCAGGCCGTGTGGCCGTGCACCCAGTCGTTGAGCCGCCGGTAATAGGGCAGGTAGAGTTCATCGAACGTCTTCACCGAGCAGAATTGGGAGGCCTGCGTG
>JBIJDP010000145.1:0-6234 GCA_044344065.1 Opitutaceae bacterium | reverse complement strand
TTCGCTCGATTGCGACCGAGGGCGCTCACGCTCCCAGGCGGGGTTCGGAGGGCCGTCGCTACAGATTCTACTTACGGCAGCGCTTCCAGGTTTTCCACCGGCACGCGCACGAGGAGGCCCTGCTGGAGGACGTCCACGGAGATCACGATGCCGGCGGGATTTTTGGGGTCGTCCACGTAACCCTCGAGTCCATGCAACGGCCCACCGGTGACCTTCACGCGCCGGCCCTTGGCCAGCAGGGGGAGGAGGCTGAGCTCGAAGCCGGAGGCGACGATCACCTTCACGTCGGCCAGCTGGCGCAGGAAGGCGGGTACGTCGGTGACCGGGATGGCCCGGGCCAGCAAATCCTGCTGATAAATCCGGGCCTTTTTTTCAACGGGCACCTGCGCGAAGACGTAGCCGGGGAAGAGCGGCTTGGTGAAACGCTTCGTCTGCTGCCGGTAGCGGCGCACGCTGGTGACGAGGGCGAGGTAGTGCTCGAAGCGCTCGGCGGCCATGAGCGCGGCGAATTTCTTTTCGCAGCGCGGACGCGTGTGGCAGACGAACCAGGTGAGGTCGGCGGGGGCGGTCACGCAGCAGGGTTTTTCAAAGCTTTGCCAATAGCTGCAACGCCTCAAGGTAGCCCGGGAAGCCCTTGCCGCAGATCATGGCCCGGCACGCGCCGGCGGTCATGGAGGTGTGGCGGAATTTCTCCCGTTTCCTGATGTCGGAGATGTGCACCTCGATGGCCGGGCAGTCGGAGGCGCTGAGGGCGTCGCGCAGGGCGATGCTGGTGTGGGAGTAGGCGCCGAAGTTGACGATGAAGCCCTCGATGCCGCGGTCGGTGAGGGCGTGGATCTTGTCCACCAGGGCGCCCTCGTGCGCCGACTGGTAGAAAGTCGTGGTGAAACCGAGGCGTTTCGCCTCGGTGCGGATGAGCTTTTCCAGGTCCTTGAGCGTGGCGCGACCGTAGATCTCCGGCTGGCGTTTGCCGAGGCGGTCGAGGTTGGGGCCGTGGAGGATGGCGATGCGTTTCATGCGGAAAATCAGAGGGGGTTGTCGGTCGGGATGAATTCCCAGGGCAGTTTGAATTTGGCGGCGAGCTCGGTGGCGAGTGCTTTCACCGCGTGAACCTCGGTGGCGTAATGGCCGCAGAGGTAAAGATTGAGCCCCCGTTCCTGGGCGACGTTGAAATGCTCCTCGCGCAATTCACCCGTGACCAGGGTGTCGGCGCCCGCGGCGGCCAGGAGCGAAATCGCGCTGTTGCCGCTGCCGCTGCAGAACGCGATCCGCCGGGGGCGGTCGGAACCGCATTCGATGGCGATGACCCGCGGGTAGAGTTTCTCCAGTTTGGCGCGCAGCGCGGAGCGGGTCAGGCGGGCGGGGGCGGTGCAGCCGATGTCGCCGCCCTCGTTGGGGATGAAGCCGCGGTCGGGCCGCAGGCCGAGCTGGCGGGCGAGCAGGGCGTTGTTGCCGATCACCGGATGCGAATCGAGCGGCAGATGACTGGAGTAGAGGGCACAGTTGCCTTGGATGAGCGTGGCGACACGGTCGTAGACCGGACCGGTCAGCGGCCGGGGCATGTCCCAGTACATGCCATGGTGCACGATCAGGAAATCGACTCCGGCGGCGACGGCCTGCCGGAATGGGATCACGCCGGCATCGACCGCAGCACCGATGCGGGTGACGCGGCCATTGTTCGCAAGTTGCAGGCCGTTGACCGCGCCCGGGGCGTCATGGAAGGCGGTGCGACGGGTGCGCCGGTCACAGAAGGCGACGAGAGCGTTGAGCGTGGGCATGACGCGGGACGTTGGGGGCTTTTCAGTTTCGAGGCCAGCGAAAGCCGGAACTCCACCCGGAACGGGAAAGATTTCAGGGCCGGCCCAGCCGGCAGCTGTGGGCGCTGAAGCCGGCGCCAAAACTGACCAGCCAGTAGTCATCGGGTTGTGCAGTTGGCGGCGATTCGGTCATGGCGTGCTGGAGGGCGAATAAAACCGTGGGGCTGCTCATGTTCCCGTATCGCCCCAGCACGGCGGCGCTGGACGTGAGGGCATGGGGCGCCACCACCGCCGCAAGGGCATCGAGGACATCCCGGCCGCCCGGATGGGCAATGACCCGGCCCACGGGTCGATCGCCGCGGCGATGCCAAAGGCGTTCGACCGCGCCGGCGGCGAGGTTCGGCACGGAACGGTCGAGCAGGTTGCGCAACTTGCCCTCGCGCTGCTCGAACCGGAGCTTGTCGCGGTCCGCCGGTTGGTGATGGGTGTCGAACGCGAAGGCGCGCAATCCGGTCGGACCAGGCTGGGCCCGCCAAACGGTCGCGGCGGCGCCGTCACTGAAGAGACAGGCGCTGATCAGCACGCCGGGATCGTCATCGAGGTAAAACGCCGCGGAGCACACTTCAACCGCCACGCAGGCAACCGTGGCCGAGGGGTGGGCCGTCAGCACGTGGCTGGCGGCGCGCATCGTCGGGATGGCGGCACCGCAACCAAGTCCGACCAGGTCCTGCAGGAAGGCATCGGTGCGCAGCCCCAGTTCCTCGGCGACATAGCTGGTTAGTCCGGGGCAGAGGTAGCCGGTGCAGGTGCAGACCAGCAGGGCGTCGACTTGCTCGCGGCCGATGCCGGCGGTGACCAGCGCAGCGGCGACTGCTCGCGCGGCCAGGCGCGGGGCCTGGGTCCGGAAATGCGCATGCAGGGCGTCGGCATCACGATCAAAGATCCGGTCGATGTCCGGATCGGCGAAGTGTCGGGTGTGAATCCCGTTCGAGCCATGCAAAATGCCGTGGAGCAAAAGACGCGAGCGCTTGTGCAGCCGCCCCTTGGCGGAGGACAGGTTTAGTTTGTCCCAGCATTGGGGTTGGGTCAGGGCGAGGGGCGGGACGGCGGTGGCGAGGGCGTGGAGATACATGTCAGTGCAGTGCGGCATAAAGCGGCCGCAGGGGGAGCAGTTCGGCGCGGGTGAAAGCCGCGAGCCAGCGTTGGAAGGGTGGGTTGAGAAGAAACGGATGCAGCATGGCCGCCGCGGCCAGGCGCAGGCCGAAACGCCGTTTCAGGCCGGCTTGGATTTTTTTCACGGCTTCCGGCCATGCGATGCGTCCTTCCGCATAACCGACCAGAGGATCGAACGCGATGGCGGCGCTTTGAAAGGCCATCGCCATTCCGTTGCCGGTGAAGGGCGGAATCAAGGCGCCGGCATCGCCGAGCCGCAGGCTGTCGTCCGTGCGCAACCGGGCGTTGAAACCGACGCCGGCAATGGCGCAAAAGGACGCCGGGTCGGTGGCGGTTGCGGCGAGGCGGGCCGCGAGTTTGTCGAGCCCAACGGCTTGCAGATAGCCGAGGAGCAGGTGCCGGCCTTGTCCCCGAACGTCGCGCCGTCGGAAGAGTCCGCAGACGTTCACGCGAACAGCATCAATGCGGGCGAGGCCCACGTAGGCGTGGGTCCCGAGATGGATTTCCAGATCGCGGGATAGCGGCAGGTCCAGCGCATGGATTTTCAGGCCAAGCCACGGGGATTTAGTGGCGCGTTTTCCGGTAGCGATTACCCGGCCCGCCTGTACGGTCGACGGGGCGATGCGGCTGTGGGTGTGCAGAACGCCGCCCGCTGCGACAAAGGCCTCCGCGAGGCGCGCATCCAGCACATGGCGGCTGATCCCGAGCGCGGGCTGGGGGAGTCGCTGGGTGCGTGCGAGCTGCTGCTTAATGAACCAGCCGACCTCACGATGCCGCAGGGCCTCGGCGAGAAAGGGTGCGAGCCCGAGCCGGGTGATGGTGCGGGCATCGAGCCCGGTGATGAATTCGCCGCAGACCCGGTGACGCGGATAATCTCCCGCCTCGTGCAGACTGACATCCACCCCGGACCGGCGCAGGGCGAGGCCAAGCGACAGGCCGGCCAGGCCGCCCCCGATGATTTCTATTGGCCGGTGCGGGTTCATGGGTGGCGCCGGGCGACCAGGCGGTAGG
Source organism: Opitutaceae bacterium (assembly GCA_044344065.1). Classification (GTDB taxonomy): domain Bacteria; phylum Verrucomicrobiota; class Verrucomicrobiia; order Opitutales; family Opitutaceae; genus UBA2377. The sequence continues at coordinate 2,293 of JBIJDP010000145.1, read as the reverse complement.
CACCGCCCAGGGTGCAGGTGTAGGAGCAGATCCACTCGGTGGCGGGGAGGTCGAGCCGCCGGATCAGTTCATCGCCGCGAAAGCCCGCGGCGATGCTGACAGTGGCATCGTGCAGCGTGACCCGATTGGCGCCGAAGAGCGGCCCGAATCCGCGGATCAGGAGTTGCGAGAAGCGGCGGCGGACCGGTTCGGAAAAGAGGAGGAGTCGCGCGTGCCGGCGCCACTGCCGGCCGAGTTGTCCGAGGATCTCATCGGAGAAATGGTGGAGGATCAGGTTGCCGATGATGACGGGATATTTGGCATAACCCGTGAAGGCGGTAAGGTCGGACTGAAGCCAACGAAGTGGCTCGGACTGGCCGACCGGCGGGGGACAGAGATCGAGGCCGGTGACGGGCATGCCGTGCGCAGCGAGTCGTTGCGTCAGTTCACCGGTGCCCGCGCCCAGTTCCAGGATGGACTCGCCGGACCGGAGCAGGGTCGGCAGTGTCTGCTCGAACCAGCGATGATTGCCCATGAATCGGTTGATCACACGCAGGTCCCGGCGGCTGTGCACGGCATCGGGATGGACGGCTGGAAGCGTGTCGAGCAGCTCGGGGTGAAGCATGCGCGGTGACATGTGGAGGAAAGATTGCCCGCGGCGGTCCGGATGTCCAACGTCCGGGTGCGTTATCATGAAATCTGCCTCCGCCCATCCCGTGGACCTGATTGCCCAAGCAACGGAAAATTTTCCGCACCGCCCCTCGTGGGACGAGTATTTCATGGCGACGGCCGTGCTCATGTCCACGCGTTCGCCCTGCGAGCGACTCCATGTCGGCTGCGTGATCGTCACCGGGGGCGTCCGGCGCAACCGGCTGGTCGCGGCCGGCTACAACGGTTACCTGCCGGGTTCGCCGCACAAATCGCGCGTGCGGGAGGGACACGAGCAGGCGACGGTGCACGCGGAGCAGAATGCCATCGCCGATGCGGCCCGCCGCGGCAGTTCGGTGGAGGGGTGCGTCGCCTACGTCACGCATTACCCATGCATCAATTGCGCGAAGATCCTCGCCTCGGCCGGCATTGCCGAAATCCGCTACCGCCGGAACTACCACAATGATCCGCTGGTCGCTCCCATGTTGACGGACGCCGGGGTCAAGATCCTGAAGCTCACCTAGACGGCCTGATTTTTCCATGCGCGAACGCAGCTCCAAGACCAAGGAGAGCCTGGCGGGATCGCTTCTGCTGGCGCATCCGGCGCTGCAGGATCCCAACTTCCGCCGCACGGTCATTTTGATGTCGGAACACAACGCCGACGGGGCCATGGGCGTGGTGCTTAATCGTCCGATGGGCAAGCGCTTGGGGGAGTTGAACGGTGACTTTGCGCTCGGGCCCCTGGCCGGCATTCCACTCTACCAGGGCGGGCCGGTTCATCCCGAGCAGCTCATCCTCGCAGCGTGGGAAACGAAGGAGGACGGCTTCCGCCTGCATTTCGGGCTGGAACCCGCTAAGGCCGGCCTGTTGCTGGCCGAACCCGGCACGATGGTCCGGGCCTTTCTGGGCTATTCCGGCTGGACCGGCGGACAGTTGGAGAAGGAACTCAAGCACAACACCTGGGTGGTGGCCGACATTCCCGTCGATCTGCTGGAAAACGCGCAGGATAACTCGCTCTGGAGCTCGATCTTGGGTCGGGAAGGGGACGAATGGCGCCTGCTGGCCGGCGAGCCGGAGGACCCCGGCCTGAACTGAACTCAGTTCCCGGCGGACATTTCAGTTGACAGGGGTTGGGCCGCACTCTGTTTTCCACGCTTTTATGAAAGTTGTTTCCTCCATCAAGTCCGCCAAGAAGCGTCACCCGGCCTGCCAGGTCGTGCGTCGCAAAGGCAAAATCTACGTGATCAACAAGGTCGAGCCGCGCTACAAGGCCCGCCAAGGTTGATATAACCCTTTAATACCGCCGTGAAAGCCGAAGGTCATCCCACACTCAACAACGTTTGCTTCCTCGATGTCTCGAGCGGCAAGCGCTTCCTCACCAGGTCCACGCTGAAGTCCGCCCGCAAGGAGGCCATCGACGGCGTCGAGTACCACATCATCCTCCGGGATGTGACGATGGACTCGCATCCCGCCTACACCGGCGAGAAGCGCCTCGTCGACACCGCGGGCCGCGTCGAGAAGTTCACCTCGAAGTTCAAGCGCAGCTCGAAGAAGTAAGCCGCCCGGTCCGATTTCCAGCCCTCCGTGAAAACGGAGGGCTTTTTTGTTGCCCGAATCGGGACGCTGCTGACTGCTGGTGCGGTGGAGACCCGCAAACTCATCATCT
>JBIJDP010000142.1:0-6261 GCA_044344065.1 Opitutaceae bacterium | reverse complement strand
CGCTTCGCGCCTGCCAAGGGGAAACCCCGTCCCTGTGTCATTATTTCTTTTCCCGCCGTTTGACAGGTATGGTTAGGCGCCTTACCAATTCACCACTTAAATGTCCTACATCGAAGACCGCGCCGCTTGGTTCGAGGGCCAAGGCCTCTGGCAACACATCCCCGAATCCGACTGGCGCGACTGGACGTGGCAGCTCCAGCACCGCCTGACCAGCGCGGCGCAATTGGAGCAGTTCATGACCCTGACGCCCGAGGAGAAGGCCGGCTGCGAGTTCGCCAGCCAGAAGCTCTCCCTGGCGATCACCCCCTATTTCTTCAACCTGATCGACCGCGACGACCCCGAGTGCCCCATCCGCAAGCAGGTCATCCCGCGGGCCGGGGAAATGCAGCTTTCCGCCGAGGAGATGCTCGATTCCCTCGGTGAGGACGAGCATTCGCCCGTCCCGGGTCTGGTGCACCGCTATCCGGACCGGGTGCTGTTTCTCGTAACCGACCGTTGCGCAGCGTATTGCCGCTATTGCACGCGCAGCCGCCTGGTCTCCAACGCCCAGCATTACGATTTCCATCCGGCCTACGAAAAATCACTGGATTACATTGCCGCGCACCCCGAGGTGCGGGACGTCCTGATCTCCGGTGGCGATCCCCTGCTGCTGTCCGACAAGAAGCTCGACCACCTGCTAAGCCGGCTCCGGGCCATTCCGCATGTGGAGTTCATCCGCATCGGCTCGCGCATCCCGGTGTTCCTGCCGCAGCGCATCACCCCGGGCCTGTGCGAGGTGCTCAAGAAGCACGGCCCGATCTGGATGAGCATCCATGTGAATCATCCGAAGGAAGCCACCCTGGAGGTGAAGGAGGCCTGCGACCGGCTGGCCTTCGCCGGCGTGCCCCTTGGCAACCAGAGCGTGCTCCTGCGCGGCATCAACGACGATGCCGACGTCATGAAGGCCCTCGTTCACCGCCTGCTGCGGATGCGGGTGCGGCCCTACTATATTTACCAGATGGACCTCATCACGGGCGGCGCGCACTTCAAGGCCGACGTCCGCAAGGGTATCGAGATCATCCGGGCCTTGCGCGGCCACACGACGGGTTACGCCATCCCGCAGTACGTCATCGATGCGCCCGGCGGCGGCGGCAAGGTGCCAATCAATCCGGAGTACGTGGAGAAGATCACCGACGAGGAGGTCATCTTCCGCAACTACGAGGGCCGGCGCTTCTCCTATCCGCTGAAAAACACGCCGGTGCCCGACGCGACGTCCGCGGACGTCGCGCACCCGGTCGGCGACGCGCTGCTGCACTGAGCAGCGCTGGCCAGGCTTGAGTGTAGGAGCGGCTTTGTGCCGCGATGTTGGTCGCACGGTCGCAGCATAAAGCCGCTCCTGCAGGGGAAATCACCGCAGCGAAAAGGTCGCGCTGACCGTGGACGTGATGGTCTTTTCCAGCGACGTGGTGTCGTTGTTGCCCTCCCAGCTCGTCTCGGTGCCGTAGAGGGGATTGATCTGCACGACGCCCATGCGGGCATTGCGCAGTTCCTTGATTTTGCGGCCGCCCTGCGTGGCGATCTGCTCGGCACGGGCGCGGGCATCCTTCGTGGCCTCGGCCATCATCTCGACCTTCGCCTCGTTGGCCCTGGTGTAGATGAACTCCATCGACTCCGACATGAACGCGACGCCCTGCTCCAGCAATTCGGTGGATTCGCTGCTGAGCCGCGGCACGCGCCCGACGTCGGCCGAGCGCACCTCGATGGACTGGCTCAGCCGGTAGCCGACGCGGCGCTGCCCGGTCTCACCGTCGTCCGAAACCTTCACCGTGAGTTCGCGGATCTGCACGGGGGCGAGTGCAAATTCAGCCACGCCCTTCGCACCGAGAAATAGTTCAACCTTCGCGAGGTCCGCCTTCAGCTTTTGCTGCGCCTCGAGCAGGGTGGGGGCTTCCGTGGAAAAACCGGCCCGCCAGACCACAAGGTCGGAACGCACGTTCTTGCGCGCCGAGCCGGTGACGTTGATGACTTGGGATTCAGCGATTCGGGACCAGGCCCCGGCGACGATGAGGGCGGCGAAAGCGATACCGGCCGCGAGGAACAGGCCTGCCAGCAGGCCGAAGAGGTGGGGACGATTGTTTTCCATTGAAAAGATGAAGGAAGGCATGCGCCGACGGCGGCAAAGCTGTCCATCCGACGTAATTCACAAAACGCAAGACGCACACCAACAACGATTAAAGAAACTCTATTTTTCTTTCAAAAATCTTGCGGAAATTTTGAGCGTTTTGCGTCCAGCCGCGTCTTTCTCCGTGTAGTCAGCACTGTTCTGGTAAAACAGTGAATGTTTGTAGTTCTTACGGTTTGCTTGGTGTTAGGTCACTCGGGCCGCCTCGAAAGGGGCGGCTCTTGTGTTTTCCGGGACCGAGGAAACCGCGTAAGGACGTTGATAAGCCGGCAATATCCCCAGTAGGTCAGCGCGCTTGCGCGCGCCCGAACCGTGCCCGCAAGCGGGCTGCCTACGCGATGTCTGCTCCAATGGCTTTCCATTGGATGTACGGACTTGCCGGAAGATTAACTTGCGCTGGCCGGCCTAAAGCATTGTGTGCGCGTTGCCTGTAGGGGTGTCCTCCGCGGAGGACTGAGATTGCGGCACGACTCGGCCGCTCGACCCTTCGAACCTGAACGGATCATGCCGACGAAGGAAACAGCAGGCGCCGCAAAACGCGCCATCGGGCGCACGGCGCCCCTTCTGCGGGAGTCCGGTTGGGTTGGGCAAAACCACACCATGAAACTCCCGACCCGCTCAAACTGTTTGCCTGCAATCGCCGGCTTCCTGCTGGCCTTGACCCTCGTGGCGTCCGGCCCGTTCGTTCAGGCCCAAATCACCGCCCCCGCGCCGGTCACGCTGGAGCCGTTGCGCGTAACGGCCGACCTGTGGGCGTCGCCGCTCGACCGCATCCCCGCGAGCGTGAGCGTCTACGACGAAGCCGCCCTGCGTGATGGCGCCATCCGGCATTTCGGTGATCTCGCCGATCAGGTGCCGAATCTGACCTGGACCGGCGGCACGTCGCGGCCGCGTTACTTCCAGATCCGCGGCGTCGGCGAAAACTCCCAATACGAGGGCGAGACCCCCGACTCCGCCGTGCGGTTCATGGTGGATGACCTTGATTTCACCGGACTCGGCACGCTCGGCAGCACCTTCGATGTGCGGCAGGTGGAAGTGCTGCGCGGCCCGCAGGCCGGGGCTTTCGGGGCCAATGCCGCCGGCGGCGTCATTCGTCTCGTGACCAATGCGCCCACGTCATTCTGGACGGGGCAGGTCACCGGGACCTTTGGCGGCGACGATCTGCGCACCGGCGGCTTCGCGGTGGGCGGCCCCTTGAGCGAGCAACATCCGGAAAAATTGATGATGCGCCTGGCCGTTGAGCAAAGTGCGAGCGATGGCTTTCGCCGCAATGTCACCCTGGCGCGCAACACGAATGCGCGCGACGAGGCGATGGCCCGGTTGCGCGTCACGTGGAATCCCTCGGCGGCGTGGCGTTGGGACGGGGCGGTGCTGTGGTCCGATTTGAACAACGGCTTCGACGAGTTCGCCCTCGATAACAACGGCCGCAACACGTACAGCGACCAGCCCGGCCGCGACGAGCAGCGTTCGGTCGCCGCCAGCCTCCGCGGCACCTACACGGGTCTGGCCGGGCTACGCCTTACCACGATCACGAGCGGCGCCAATACGGAATCACGCTACAGCTATGATGACGATTGGACCGCGGCTTCCTATGAAGGCTTCAGCGACCTGGGCCGCGAACGCTGGATTGTCAGCGAGGAACTCCGGCTGGATTCCGAGCCCGGCCTGGATGCGACCGGCTGGATCAATCGCTGGACCCTCGGCGCGTTCTACTCGGATACCGACGAGATCTCGCGTTACACAAACGAGGATCCGGACAATGTCCGCGGCCTCAAGACCGCCTACCATGCGGAGAACACCGCGCTGTTCGGTCAGATCGGGCACGATTTCACGACACGCACCCGCCTTGTGGCCGGACTGCGGATGGAGCGGATCGACCTAAGCGGCAACGGCATCAAGACCAGCTTTCGCAAGGGCCCGGGCACCTTTGATTCGCCGGTGACGATCCGGCCGGAATTCTCCGACACCCTGATCGGCGGCAAGCTCACCTTGGAGCACGACCTCAGCGGCCAGGAACTCGCCTTCGTATCCATCACCTGCGGATACAAGGCCGGCGGCATCAATGTCGATGCGCGCATTGATCCGGCGAACGATCCTCTCACCTACGACACCGAGACCCTTTGGAATTTTGAAGCCGGTGTCCGCGGCCATTGGTGGGAAAACCGCCTGACCGGCGAGGTCACTGCGTTTCGCCTGCAGCGGCAGGCCACGCAGGTGCGCGACTCGGCGGGCTTTGGTGGCAATTACCGCTTTTTCACCGACAACGGCGGCAAGGCGCATGCTTATGGGTTGGAGGCGTCCGGGGCGTGGTCCCTGACTCGCGTTTGGTCGGTCCGAGGCTCACTGGTCCTGATGCGTTCCGAACTGGCGCTCTTCACCCTCGCCAACGGCAACACCGGTGGGGGACGCGAACTCGCGAACACGCCTGACTACGGCTACACGCTGGGCACGCGCTACGGTGACGACACGGGCTTTTTTGCGAGCGCCGACCTCGTCGGCCGCGCCCAACAGTTCGACTCGAATAACCAGAACGAGGCCCGCCGCGCCTTCCGTGTCGTCAACGCTTCCCTCGGTTATGTCTGGCGCCAGTGGACGTTCGTACTCTGGGCGAAGAACCTTTTCGACGAGCGCTACGAGAAGCGCGTGTTTTTCTTCGGCAACGCCGACCCCGACTACCTCGAGACGCGCTACGAGGACCGCGCCGATCCGAGGCAGATCGGGGTGACCGCGACGTACCGATTCTAGGGTACGACTGTATTCCCGCGTATCTTTGCGTATGATTCCCTTGATTGAAGGCTTATTGACTATGTAGGGCCGCACCTTGGTGCGTGCCTTTACACGACCCGCAGGCGGTAAACATCTCTCATGCACGAGAGCTGCACGAGGCCGGACCCAAGGTCCGGCCCTACAGTTCCAATGCATTCGGAATGGCGCGTCGCCTGGCTCCCCCCCGCCGCCACGCCAAGAACCGCCGACCAATTGGCAAGGGCTGCGCAGTGTTGTGGGTCCGGAGGGACTATTATGATGATGCCGTGTCCTTTGTTGGCATAAACATCGGAGCCCTGACGGTTAAAGTGGTGGCCCTGGATGGGAAAACCACGACGGCCATGATTGTGCCGCATCAGGGTCAGCCGCTGGCGGTGATCAGCCGGTTGCTGCCCGGGCCGCAGTTTGCCGGCGCCCAGGCCTATGCCGTCTCCGGCTCCCTCGGGCATGTCACCGAGGTCGCCACCATCCAGCGGGCCCTGCATGAAACCGGGGACGCTTTCGACGCGGTGGCTTCGCTCGGCGGCGAATCGTTTCTTGTCTACCTCGTCGCCGACGGCCGGATCGCCAACGTCCTTTCCCACAACAAGTGCGCCGCCGGCAGCGGCGAGTTCTTCGTGCAGCAGATCGGTCGCATGGGGCTGGGACTCGACGAGGCGATCAGCCGTTCCGCCGCCGGCAAGGTGGTGCCGCTCGCGGCGCGCTGCTCCGTGCATTGCAAGTCCGATATCACGCACAAGCTCAACCGCCGCGAGGCCTCGCCCGAGGATATCCTGCATACGCTGCACGACAGCATGGCCGCCAAGGTCATCGCCCTCCTGGAGAAAACCCCGCGGGAGCTGCGCCGCGTGCTCCTGATCGGCGGGCTGGCCCAGAACGCCGCCATGGTGGCCGCGCTCCGGACCAAGCGGCCCAAGATCGAATTTGTCGTGCGCCCCGAGAGTGCGTGGTTCGAGGCCTGGGGCAGCGCCCTGCTGGCGCGGGACGAGCCGCGCTACCCGCAACCGCAGACCATGACCTGCCCCAGTCTCGACCGCCTGCCGCCGCTCAGCGCCTTTGCCGACCGCGTGCGGGTGATCGCCGCGCCGCCGCGTCAGGCCGCCCCGGCGGGTCCGCTGGTGCTCGGGATCGATGCCGGGTCCACCACCACCAAGGCCGTGCTCCTCGATCCTGCGACGCGTGGCATCGTCGCGAGCCATTATGCCCGGACGAACGGCGACCCGCTCGGCGCCATCCGGCAATGCCTCCGGACCATCGCGTCCGAGTCGGGCGACCTCCCCGTGGGGATGATCGCTGCGACCGGCTCGGCCCGCGAACTGGCGGGCGCCTACCTT
>JBIJDP010000141.1:0-6269 GCA_044344065.1 Opitutaceae bacterium | reverse complement strand
CGTGGTCACCATTCTTTATACGGTGCTCGGCGGCATGAGGGCGGTGATCTGGACCGACTTCATTCAGGTGGTCGTCATGCTCGGCGGCGCCTTTGTCGCCCTCGGCTTCGTCGTGATGCGCATCGACGGCGGGGTCGGAGCCTTTTTCAAGACGGCCATGGCCGACAGTAAGTTCCGCACCTTCGACTGGGCCTTCGACCTCACGCAGCCCACGGTCTGGGGCTTCCTGCTCGTGACCGCGCTCGGCGTCATGACCATTCCCCAGGACCAGGTGATGATGCAACGGGTGCTCGCGACGAAATCAGACAAGGAGGCCGGCTGGTCGATGTGGACGCTCGCCGCCATCGTCATACCGGGCAACCTCACCTTTTTTGGCATCGGCACCGCGCTCTACGTCTATTACAAGAACTACCCCTCGCATCTGAATCCGATGCTCAATGTGGATTCCACCTTTCCGCAGTTCATCGCGGCCGAACTACCCGCCGGGGTCACCGGCCTGATCATCGCCGGCATCTTCGCCGCCTCGATGTCCACCCTGTCCAGCTGCATGAACAGCGTGGCCACGCTCGTCTCCGTGGATTTCTTCGAGCGCTACGGCAAAAAGATCACGCCGCTGCAGAGCGTGCGCATCGCCGAGATCACCACCATCGCCGCCGGCCTTGTCGGCATCGGCACCGCGCTGCTGCTCGCGACGGTGAACATCAAGTCGGCCCTCGACGCCAACTTCGAGCTCATGGCCCTGCTTGGCGGCGGCTTTGCGGGCTGCTACGCCCTCGGGCTCTTCACCCGCCGCACCAACTGGCAGGGGGTCATGATCGGCGTGCTCGCCAGCTTTGTCTTCACCTTCTTCGCCTGGAAAATCAGTCTCGTCCACCCCTTCTTCTACATGCCCCTGGCCGTCCTGAGCTGCTGCGTCGTGGGTTATTTCACGAGTTTCCTGTTCCCCGCCCCGACCCAATCCCTGACCGGCTTGACCATCTACACGCCGCGCTAGGCACCGGTGGCATCCGCTTCAACCTGACTCCCTTATCTCCATGAAAACCTACCGCGCCGTTCTCGTCGGCACCGGCGGCATCAGCGACGCCCATGTGCGCGCCGTATTGGCCACCGGTGGCCGCGTGCACCTAGCTGCGGCCTGCGACATTGACGCCGGCCGCGCCCGCAGCTTCTGCGACAAGCACAAGATTCCGGCCGCCCATACGGACTACGCGGCGATGCTCACGGTTGAAAAACCCGACATCGTGCTCATCGCCGCCCCCCCGGGCCTGCATGCCGCCATGAGCATCGCGGCCATGGAGGCCGGCGCCTGGGTGCTGTGCGAAAAACCCCTCTGCGCCTCGCTCGCCGAGTTTGACCGCATCGCCGCCGCGGAGGAGCGCACCGGCAAGCGCACCTCCTCCGTCTTCCAGATGCGGTTCGCCACCTCCAACACCCATGTGCGCAGTCTCCTGCAGGCCGGCACCTTCGGCCGGCCCTTGGTGGCCGTCTGCAACACCCTCTGGTATCGCGACGCCGCCTATTACGCCGTGCCGTGGCGGGGCAAATGGAGCACCGAACTCGGCGGGCCGACCATGAGCCAGGGCATCCATTCCATGGATCACCTGCTGCACCTGCTCGGCGAATGGACGGAAGTCCGCGCCATCGCCGAGACACTCCACCATGCCATTGAGGTGGAGGACGTTTCGATGGCCCTCGTGAAGTTCGCCAGCGGCGCCCGCGCCTCCATCGTCAACAGCACGCTCTGCCCCCGGCAGGAAACCTACATCCGCCTCGACTGCGAACGCGCCACCGTTGAGCTGACCCACCTTTACGCCTACCAGAAGGAAAACTGGAAACTGACCCCGGCCGATCCGGTCACTGCGACCGCGATGCAAACCGCCTGGAACGCCTTCCCCCCTGATGTCGGCTCCACCCACGGCGCCCAACTCAATGCCATGGTAGAAAACATGGACGCCGGCACGGCGCCGCTCACCAGTGGACCCGAGGCCCGGCGCACCCTGGAGTTCCTGACCGCCATCTACAAATCCGCGTACACCGGCACCATCGTGACGCGCGGCAGCATCCAGGCGGGCGATTCCTTCTACACCGCCATCCACGGCGGCCTTGCGCCCAAGCGCACGAAAGGCTGATTTCCTGCGGTCCCGGCGCGGCACCTGCTTGCCGCACCCCATGGCCAAACCTCCCAACCCGCTCGATCAACCTTCCCTCCTCGCGTATCTCTGGGCCTCCCGCCAGCGCTTCCGGGGAGGAGTGGCCCTGGCTTTGCTTCGAAGCCTTGCCGCTGCCCCTTGCACGCTGCTGATCCAGCGCATCGTCGACAAGCCCCTGAAGGAAGGGAGCATTGACGGTGTCCTGGAGTACAGCCTGTGGTTCGTCGTCTGCCTGGTGCTGCACTTCGGCTTCTCCGTCTGGGGCGCCAATTCCATCGCCAAGACCATGGCCCGCCTGATGGTTGAGATGCGCAGCCGCATCTTCTTCCGCGTGCAGTTCCTCAGCTTCAGCTACCTGGACGGCCAGAAGACCGGGCGCCTTCTTTCCAAGTACGCCTTCGACACCCAAAAGATCGAGGGCCTGCTTTTCGCCGTCCTCAACCAGTTGCTGCCCAACCTGCTCATGGGCATCTGCATCATGGGCATCCTGGCGTGGATGAATTGGTTCCTGCTCCTGGTCCTGCTGCTCGCCATCCCGGTCTATGCCACCGCGAAGTATTTCTTCTTCGTCCGCATCCAGCAGGTGAACAACGAGAACCGCCTGGCGCAGGAGAAGCTCACCGGCACGGCCTCGGAATACATGTCCGCCCTGCGTCTCGTGCGCAGCTTCGGCGAGGAGGCCCAGGCCGAGCGCGAACTCGATCACAGCAGCGAATCCTTCGCCCGCAGCCGCATCGCCCAGTCCTACGTCAACGCTCTGTTCGGCACCTACGTCCATGTCGGCATGCAGCTGCTTTCCCTCATCGTTATTTCCGGCGGCGCCATCATGGCCATCCGGGGGGAGATTTCCATCGGCACGCTGTTCGCCTTCATGGCCGGATTCGGGTACATTCTCGGACCCGTCCACATGTTCATCGGCCTGAGCGAACCCTACTTCGCCGCCAAGGAGGGCTACACCAGCATCAAGGAACTCATCGATTCCCGCTACGTCGAGAATTGGCACGGCACCCGCCGCGAAGACCGCCTCCACGGGGACATCGTGTATGAGGGCGTCTCCTTCCACTACCCCACCGCGCCCGACAAGACGGTCATCAAGAACCTAAACCTGACGATTCATCCCGGCGAGCACGTGGCCTTTGTCGGCCCGTCCGGCTCCGGCAAGAGCACCCTCGCCAACCTGCTCCTCGGGCTCTACGCGCCCTCGGAGGGCCGCATCCTGATCGACGGCGTGCCGCAAGCCGACTGGGACATGCGCTGGGTTCGCCGCCAGCTCGCGGTCGTGATGCAGGACAGCATCCTCCTCTCCGGTTCCATCGGCGACAACATCCGCTTCGCCAAACCCGACGCCACGGAGGCCGACATTCGCGAGGCTGCCCGCCTCGCCAACGCCGAGGAATTCATCGTGAAGATGCCCGAGGGCTACCGCACCCCGGTCGGCGAACGCGGCGTCGCCCTCTCCGGCGGCCAGCGCCAGCGGGTCGCCATCGCCCGCTCCATCCTCCGCAATCCGCCCGTCCTCATCCTCGACGAGGCTACCTCCGCCCTCGACTATGAGAGCGAACGCCTGATCCAGGACGCCCTCGACCGGCTTTCCAAGGGCCGGACCGTCATCACCATCGCGCACCGCCTCAGCACCATCAAGAATGCCGACCGCATCATCGTCCTCCGCGACGGCGTCATCGTCGAGGAAGGCAACTTCAGGGAACTCAACGCCCGCGGAGGCGTCTTTGCCCAGTTGATCGCCGCCCAGTCCGCCGGGGCGGAGTTTCTGCAGGCTTGAATCCCGCCGGCGGCGGGAAAGAGTCATCTTCCTTCGCTTCACCCTCCTGTCCCCACATGAAAAGATTCCTCCTCGTCTTCCTGCTCGCCAGTTCGACCGCCCTCGCCGAATCCCTTTTCCCGGGCGTCAAGGCCATCATGACACCCGAGGAACAGCGCAATGCCGGCATCGACCAGCTCACGGCCAATCAACTCGCCGTCATCGACACCGCCATCGTGCGTTTCTACGCGAGCAACATGAAATCGCAGATCAGCACGGAGGCGGCCCAGATCGCCGAAAAAATGCGGCAGGCCGACCGGGAAAATTCCTTCCTGAGCCGCTTCGGCCTCCCGGACTTCAGCGGTGACTGGCGGGACCAGCCCGGCATCAAGGGCCGTGTCACCGGTTGGGTTGGCGGCAACAGCTTCCGCCTCGACAACGGCCAGGTCTGGCAGGGCGCCGAGCCGATCCCCTTCGAACTCGTCAACCGCGAGGTCGAAATCGCCCCCCGCCCGGGCGGCCACTACTCCCTCCAGGTCGAGGGCAAGAACACCACCGTGCGCGTCGTCCGCGTCAAGTAAGCCCACGACGGAGGGTTTTGAACCATGGATTGCACGGATTGAATGCATGGGAGGGATCAGGGGATAGCCACAGAAGGCACAAAAGGTTAGGATTAGGTCTGATCCTTATGTGCTTTTGAGCTTCTTGTGGCCATTTCTCCCACCCGCATTCGCCTCTGATCCGTGTCATCCGTGAAATCCGTGGTTAAAAACGATCGGCGGATTCCAGTTCATTCTCCATGCTGACCCTCGCAAACGAATCCCTGCGCGTCGAATTGCTCGATCCCGCCGATGCCGCCGACCGGACCCGGCTCGGCACCCGTTATTGCTGGGGCGGCTACGTCTGGCAGGTGCGTGACGCCGCCGGTCCGTTGCTCGCCGGTCCGGAATGGCCGTTGGACCGCCCCACGGCCTTCAATGGCCAGGGCCTGCCCGAATCCTTCCGCCACGCGGAATTTGGCACCGGTCGCCCCATCATCCTCCAGGACCGGCGGGGCTTGATCATCGGCATCGGCGATGTCGCACCGAATATGGCCGGCGAGCTTGCCGTCACCACGCCCTGCACATGGACCCTCACCAAGACGGCCGACGCGATCGAGTTCTGCACCGCCCAGTCCGGCAACGGTTTTGCGTGCCAGCTCACGCGGCGCATCGCGCTGACCGGACGCACCCTGGCTTCCTCCACCTGCCTGACCAATACCGGCGGCGGGCCGCTGCCGCTGCACTGGTTTGCGCACCCCTTCTTCGCCCTCACCGACCGGCTCATCACCTGCGACCTTCCCGCCGGCTGGGGCGTGGATGAAAACATCGGCTACGCGGTCGACGCCGGGAACCGGCTGACATTCAAACGCCCTTTCCTACACCGGGACGACGGACATTTCGAACCCTTGCGCATCGGCGCCGGACCGCTCCGGGCCCGACTCTCGCATCCGCGATTGCGTGAACTGGTTTTCTTGAGCGATTTCATCCCCGATTTCTGCCCCGTCTGGGGCAACAGCAACACCTGGTCGATCGAGCCCTATCTTCAGACCGAACTCGCCCCCGGTGCGACCCGCGCCTGGACGCTGCAATACGAATTCGGTTTGCCGTTGTAGGTCAGCGAGCTTGCGCGCCCGCCAGCGGGCTGGCCTACAAAAACCGCCTAGTGCGCCGCCGGCTTCACCGGTCCGCCGGCCGGCTGGCCGATCTGCTGCAGCAACTCCGCAAACCACGGGGTCATGGGATCGAAGGGTTTGCCGCCCTTGATGCGGGCAAACTCAATCGCCCGCAGCACCCCGCCCCGGTCCTCGTCGTGGCCGATCACGCCGCTCTCGCGGCGCAAGGCGCATTCCACGGCCAGGTCGGTGCAACTCTGGATGAGGCGCAGGTCCTCGGCGTTGGCCGCGGCGGCCCGGGCAAAGTAGCCGGATTTCTGCACGAGGGTCTTCTCCGCCCCGAGCATCTTGGCAAACTGATCGCCAAACCACTTGCCGGGATTCACGGCGTCCAGCTTCACATGGCCGAACGCATCCCGCGGCACTTCCTGCCCGCGGGCCTGCAACTCGGCGACAATGGCCTCCACGCCGGCACCCTCGCTGATGAACAGGTTCACATTGTCCGTGCGATCCAGCACGGCCTTCAGCCGGGCCGCCTCCGCGGCAAGGTCGATCGCCATCTCGGGAATGTACACGCCGTGGATTTCCAGGTTGGCCCGCGCCAGGCCGAGGCCGGGCACAAATTCCTCCCGGTCAAGCTGGCGGCGGTACGCCGCGGCCGTGGCCGCGGTCAGCCAGCCGCAGTTGCGGCCCATGACCTCATGAA
>JBIJDP010000140.1:0-6275 GCA_044344065.1 Opitutaceae bacterium | reverse complement strand
GTGACTTCCGGGGGCGGGGTGAGGGTGCGGACGGCATGGTCAAAGAGATCGATGGTGAGCAGACCGTTGGCGTAGTCGGAAACAAGCAGCGACTTGCCGCGGTTGATGAGGGCGAGGCCCTGCAGCGAGGTGGACGACGGCAGTTCGCAGAATATGGCCAACTGAGTCGCACCCGGCGGCAGGTGCCAGATCAGCGGGGCGGCACTGTCGGTCAGGTAAATCGTCCCGTCGCCGGCCAGCGTCAGGTCGCTGATCAGGTGGTCTTCCCCCGGGGGGACTTTCAGTAGTCGCCGCAGGGCGCCGGTCGCAAGATCAAGTTCGGCCAGGCCGGCCCGGCCCTTGTCGGCCTCCGTGTAGTCTGACATCTCCGGTCCCGCCGTCGTGGCGAGCCAAAGGGCGCCGCGCGCTTCATCCACGACAAGGCCGAAGACGCCGAGGAGTTCGGGTGGGGCGGCAAATTTCGAGAGCGTGCCGTTGGGCTCAAGCCGCCAGACGCAGCGGGCGTGGACGTCGCCGATATACAGGTCGCCGGTCGCCTTGCGCCAGGCCAGGCCCTCCAGGATGCCGGCGGTGCCGGCGAGCTCGTGCAGGGTCCTGGCTTCGCCCTGCGGCGCGCGGTTGGCGGAGAAGCGTTCCAGGACCGCGGCGTATTCCGGATGCGGCTGCAATGGTGCGAAGGCCGGGGTTGTCTCGACGGGCATGCTCACGCCCAGGGCGGCGAGCGTGCGCAACGAGCCGATCGCCTTGTCCGGCTGCTGCAGGAGGGCCTGCGCCAGCGCGAGGTTGAACAGGTAGCGCGGGGAGTCAGGCCGCAGGTGGAGCGCGGCCTCGCAGGCGGCGGCCATGGCCGGATAATCCTGGCGCTGGTGGGCGGCGGCGGCTTCGCGGCGGTAGTCGAAGTGCGTCTTGGGCGTTTCGCCAGCGGTGGCGGCAAGGACCCCGAGCAGAAACCAGAGGATCAGGCGGAGGGGCGGCATGGTGGCGGTGGAACGCTCAACGTTTAACTTTTAACGCTCAACGCTCAATTTTTGAATACCGGATGGCGGATAGGTGACGAATTGCGCCGTGAGGTGGCGCGCACGCTCGCCGCTGCAAGCCGGCTCACTTGAGCGTTAAGCGTTAAAAGTTAAGCGTTGAGCGTTCGGCGGCCTTGCGCCGCCCGCTATTCATACCGCAGCGCCTCGATGGGGTCGAGTTGGGCGGCTTTGCGGGCGGGGTAGAAGCCGAAGAAGATGCCGACGGCGGCGCTGAAGACGAAGGCGATGAGGATCGCGTTGGTCGAGACCAGCGTGGGCCAGCCGTTGAGATGGGTCATCAGCTTCGAGGCGCCGATGCCAAGCGCGATGCCGAGGCTGCCGCCGAAGGCGCTGAGGACGACGGACTCGGTGAGGAACTGCAGCATGATCTCCTTGCCGTGCGCACCGATGGCGAGGCGGATGCCAATCTCGCGGGTGCGCTCGGTGACGGAGACGAGCATGATGTTCATGATGCCGATGCCGCCGACAATGAGGGACACGCCGGCGATGGCGCCGAGCAGCCAGGTCATGGTGCGGGAGGTCTCGGTCGCGGCCTGCGCGAGCTCGACCTGGTTGCGCACCGTGAAATCGGGTTCGCGACCGCTGCGGCGCTGCTGCAGGAGATCGGTGATCTGCTGCTGGATCAGGGACATCTGCTCCGGCGCCACGGCCTGGATGACGATCGAGTTGAGGTACTGGCGGCGCGTGACCCGGCGGAGGTGGCTGGTATAGGGGATGATGACGGTGTCGTCCTGGTCCTGGCCGAAAAAGTTGAATCCCTTGGACTCAAGGATCCCGAGCACCTTGAAGGGAATGTTCCGGATGCGGATGGTCCCGCCCACGGCGTCGCCGTCGGGGAACAGCTGGTCGGCGACGGTCTTCCCGATGACGGCCACCTTGGAGTAGCTGCGCACATCCTGCTCGGTGAACATGCCGCCCTCCGCGATCGGCCAGACGCGGATGGAGAGGTAATCCGGGCTCTCACCTATGATCATGGTGTTCCAGTTGAGCCCGTTGGCCAGGACCTGGCTGCGGTCGCGCATCTCGGGGCTGACGGCAACCACGCCGGGGACCTCGGTCAGGATGGCCTGGGCGTCCTCGGGGGTGAGGGTGCTGGCGGAGCCCCAGCCGCCGCGCATGCCGCCGGTCGTGGAGGTGCCGGGAAAGACACTGATGATGTTCTGCCCCAGGCTGGCGATCTGGCCCTCGACCTGGGCCTTGGCCCCGTTGCCGATGCTCACGGTGGCGATGACGGCCGCGACGCCGATGATGATGCCCAGCGAGGTGAGGGCCGAGCGCAGGATGTTGCGCCGCAGGGCCCGGAACGAAACGATGAGGGTGGAAGTGAGGCGCATGGGTCAGGTGGCGGCGCCGGCGAGGCCTGTAGGGGCGCACCTTGTGTGCGCCCGTTTGGATCCCATTCGCCACGCGAGTGTCGAACGGGCGCACATGAAGTGTGCCCCTACAAACGGATTTGGCCGCGGGCGGTGCATGGGTCAGGTTTGCGCGGTCAGCTTGTGTTCGGCCTCGGCGGCCTGGAGGCGCTGCATCTCGATTTTGGCGTCGAGGCGCTGCGTGACGGCGGTGTCGCTGACGACCCGGCCGTCGCGCATGACGATGTTGCGCTTGCAGTAGTGGGCGATGTCGAGTTCGTGCGTCACCATCAGGATGGTGATGCCGGCCGCGTTGAGCTGCTGGAAGACGCCCATGACCTCGACCGAGGTCTTACTGTCGAGATTGCCGGTGGGCTCGTCGGCGAGGAGGATGCGCGGCTCGTTGACGAGGGCGCGGGCGATGGCGACGCGCTGTTGCTGGCCGCCGGAGAGCTGGCTGGGGAAGTGGTCGGCACGGTTGCCGAGCCCGACGGTCTCCAGTGAGCGCAGGGCGCGCTCGCGCATGGTGCGGGCGCCGACGTGATGCCGGCCGTAAAGCATGGGGAGTTCGACGTTCTCGAGCGCGGTCGTGCGGCTCAGGAGGTTGAAGCCCTGGAAGACAAACCCGAGCTTGTGGTTGCGGAGGTCGGCGAGCTCGTCGCGCCCGAGACCTGCGACATCAATGTCATCGAGGCGGTAGACGCCCTTGGTCGGCCGGTCGAGGCAGCCGATCAGATTCATCAGCGTGGACTTGCCGGAGCCGCTGGCGCCCATGATGGCGAGAAACTCGCCGCGCTCGATGTTGAGCGAGACGCCGCGCACGGCGTGCACGGCGACCTCGCCGGAGTCGTAAACCTTGTGGATGTCCTGCAACTGGACGACGGCGCTCATGGACGGCGGACTCAGAAACGGCGCGGGCCGCCGAAGGGACTGCTCGCCGGCGCGCTGTTGTTGGTCGTCGCGGCTCCCGGAATAAAGGCGCTGACGATCAGCACGTCACCTGCCGCGAGGCCGTCGAGGACCTCGGTGTGGGTGCCGTCGGTGATGCCGAGCTTCACCGTGACGGGCTCGGGCCGGGGCAGGCCGGCGTCGCCGCCCAGCTTGTAGACTGTGCGCGTGGTGAAGGCGGGCTGCTCGGTGCGGTTGCCGCCGCGGCTGCCAAATTCCGGGAGAACCAATCCGCGCGATTTGGCGAGCTCGTCGAGCTTGGCACGGATTTCGGGCGAGGGCGGACCGGAGCCGCGGACAAAGCCGACCTCGGCGAGCATGGCCATCATCTGCTCGCGGGTGGCGGTGACGGGGGCGACGGCAGTCCCGGCCGGAACGGCACCGGGGGCAGAGGCGGCGGGTTTGGCCGCGGGGAGCAGTTGCTCGGGAATGCGGACACGCAGGGTGCTGTTGGCGATGCGGAGGGTATCGGGGCGTTCGGCGATCACGATGGAGACATTGGCCGTCATGCCGGGCTTGAGCTTTGAATCATCGTTCCGGACTTCAATGATGGTCTGGTAAGTGACGACGTTGGATTCGGTCTTGGGCGAGTTCCGGATCTGGACGACCCGGCCGCGGAACTGGCGGTTGGGAAAGGCGTCCACGGTGAAATTGACCGGCTGGTCAACCTGGACGCTCCCGATGTCCGCCTCGGAGATGGAGGCGTGGATCTGCATCCGGGTGAGGTCGTTGGCGATGATGAAGAGCACCGGGGCGTTGAAACTGGCGGCGACCGTCTTGCCCACGTCGGTCTGGCGGTCGATGACGATGCCGTCGATCGGCGAGAAGATCGAGCAGCGGGAGAGGTCCACCTTGGCGTTTTCGACAGCGGCCTCGCGCGTCAGCAGAGCGGCGTTGGATTGGGAGAGCTGGGCCTCGGCCTGGTCGAGTTCCTGGGCGGAGACCAGGTTGCGTTCGCGCAGGGCGCGGGTGCGCTCGGTGTTGAGGCGGGTGAGGGTGTGGCTGGCCCGGGTCGAGGCGAGGTCGGCCTCGGCCTGGCGCAGTCGCTGTTCATAGGTGGACGCGTCGATCTTGGCGATGAGCTGGCCGCTCTTCACCGGGGAATTGAAGTCCACGAGGACCTCGGTGATGAGGCCGGAAACCTGGCTGCCCACCTCGACGGATATGACCGGCTGCAGGGAACCGGTGGCGGTCACGACCTGGGCCAGGTTGCCGCGGCCCACGGTGACGGTGGTGTAGACCGGTGCGCCCTCGCTGGTCCGGAAGAAGTAGTACCAGACGGCGGCGGCGGCGCCCAGGAGCAGGAAAATGACGACAACGAGTGCGGTGGAACTGCGGGACTTGGCCATGGTGGAATGCTTAGATGTGCCGGGAAATCGGGAGCGGGCAACCGAAACCGCCTGAATTTCAAAAGGACAGTCCGTGCCGCGGGGATGGAGACGCCGGCGGCGGGCGGTTGGTGACAGGAAATGCTCGGGGGTGTGATGCTGCCGGCGATGCAATTTGTTGGGGTGCTGCTTGACTGCGCCCGTTTGATTGGCGCTGGCGGCGTGATCGGGCGCACACGAGGTGCGCCCCTACATCAAAACCATCGCCTGCAAGCAGGTTCCTACCACAACGGCGCTTCCACTCGTGACCCCCGCGTGGCTCAATGGCCGTAGGCGTGCTTCAGGGCGGCGGCGACGTTGGCGGGGACGAAGTGGCTGATGTCGCCGCCGTACTTGGCGACCTGCTTGACGAGCGTGGAGCTGGTGTAGCTGTACTGCTCGTTGGGCATCACGAAGATGGTTTCGATCTCGGGTTTGAGATGCCGGTTCATCAGCGCCATGTTGAACTCCAGCTCGAAATCGGAAAGGGCGCGCAGGCCGCGGATGATGGCCTGGGCCTTCTGGGCGACGACGAAATCCACCAGCAGGCCGCTGAAGGTGGTCACCGTGACATTCTTGAACTGGACGGTGTTGGGCTTGACCAGTTCGAACCGGTGCTTGGCGCTGAAATGCGGCCCCTTGCCGGGGTTTTCCGCGATGGCGACCGTGACGTGGTCGAAAAGTTTGGCGGCGCGCGCCAGCACATCGAGGTGGCCGTGCGTGATGGGATCAAAGGTGCCGGGATAGATGCAGTGACGCATGATAGCGTGCCAGAGATAGCCATTCGCCGGCGGGTGGCGAATGTCTTTTTCAGCCGCCTCTCCGGGATTGCCTTTGCCGGGGCGGCATGCGTTTTCGTCAGTCTGTGCGTATCAATCTCCCCAACATCCTCACGCTGTCGCGGGTTCCCGCGATGTTCGTGATCGTGGCACTGATGTACTCGGACTTTGTATGGGCGGCGACCGGGGCGTTCTGGCTGTTCATCGCCGCCGCGCTTTCGGACTGGCTCGACGGCAAACTGGCGCGCGCGAGCGGCCAGGAGTCGACCTTCGGGCGCTTCATGGACGCGGTGATCGACAAGGTGATGGTCATCGGCCTGATGGTCGCGCTGGTCAACGGCGGCTACTTCCTTGGCTACCGCACGACCGCGATGCTGCTCGTGCTGGCGATCATCGGACGCGAATTCATGATTTCCGGCCTGAGGATGGTGGCGGCCACGAAGGGCGTGGTGGTGGAGGCGGACGCGGGCGGGAAGGTGAAGACCTTCCTGCAGCTCAACGCCATCGGCTGGCTGCTGGGCACGCGCATGCTGACGACTGATTTCGGCGAGGTGTTCAACGGCGACCAGAACTGGCAGGTCGCGATCGTGCACAACGTGGGGCTGGGCGTCTTTGTGCTGTCCGTGATCCTCACGATCACCTCCGGCTACGCCTATTACCGGCGCCACGGCCACGTGGTCCGGGACTGAAGCGATGCGACTGCCGCAACCGGTCTGGCCGCGTTTTCTGCCGACTGATACGGTGCTGGCCTGCGCCACGCTGGGTCCGATCGGCCGCAAGCTGAAGGCGCCC
>JBIJDP010000138.1:0-6292 GCA_044344065.1 Opitutaceae bacterium | reverse complement strand
GCGGATGTGGGCATTGACGCAAAGGCGCAGGGTTTGCTTCGCGCGATCAAAGATCAGCAGGGAATCCGACAGCATGAAATAGAGCAGGGGCACGCCCAGCTCATCCTTCTTGGCCACCGGCACGGTGGGCTCGATGCGGGAAACGTATTCGTAGCCGACAAAGCCGACCGCTCCGCCGGTGAAGCGGGGCAGGCCGGGGAGGGTGACAGGGTGATAGCCCTTCATCTCCGCCGCCAGCAACGTCAGGGGATCCTGGGGGGTGGGAATGCGGCGCGTCGGCTGGCCGGGTTCGCGAACCTCGGTGGTGTCAGGTCCGCAGGCGAAAATTTTCCGCGGGCGGCAGCCGATGAAGCTGTAGCGCGAGAGCGTCTCGCCGCCTTCCACGGACTCAAGCAGGTAGGCGGGACCGGCCTCCTTGAGCTTGGCGTAGGCGGAGACAGGGGTCTCGAAATCCGCCATGAGGTCGGTGCAGACCGGCACCACGTTGCCCTGGGTGCTGAGGCGGAGAAAGTCCGCGCGGGAGGGATGGATGTGCATCAGCGCGGGCGGTCACTCGACGGTGACGGATTTGGCCAGGTTACGGGGCTTGTCCACATCGCAGCCGCGCTCGACCGCGATGTAATAGCTGAGAAGCTGCACGGGGACGGTGGCGATGATGGGCAGGACGGCCTCGTGGGCGTCGGGGATGGGAATGACCTCATCGGCCAGTCCCGGAGGCAGTTCCAGGTCCTCGGTGCAGATGGCGATGATCTTCCCCTTGCGGGCCTTGATCTCCTGCATGGAGGACACGATCTTGCCGAACATTTCGCCCTTGGTGACGAAGAAGACGCTGGGGCACTGTTCACTGATGAGGGCGATGGGCCCGTGTTTCATCTCGGCGGCCGGATAACCCTCGGCGTGGATGTAGGAGATTTCCTTGAGCTTCAGCGCGCCTTCGAGCGCGATTGGGAAAAGCGAGAGCCGCCCCAGGAACAGCATGTCGTCGTAGCGGGCGTAACGCTGCGCGATGGCCTTGATGTGGGGCGCCTGCTCCAGAACCCTGCGCACCAGGTCGGGCGCGCCCTTCAGGGCCTTCACGTAGGCCACGCCTTCGCTGAAACTCATGTCGCGCATCCGGGCCACGTAGAGGGCGACCATCGCGCCCAGCAGCAGCTGCGAGGTGAAGGCCTTGGTCGAAGCCACGCCCACCTCCGGGCCGACGTGCTGGTAGATGCCGCCGTCGGCTTCCCGGGCGAGGGTGGAGCCCACGACGTTGACAATGGCGAGCACGCGGTAGCCCTTGCGCTTGGCCTCGCGGAGGGCGGCGAGGGTGTCGATGGTCTCGCCCGACTGGCTGATGACGAAGAACTGCGTGTTGCGGAACAGCGGCGAATTCCGATAGCGGAACTCAGACGCGTAATCCACCTCCACGGGCACGCGGGCGAAGCGCTCCAGCAGGTGCTCGGTGACGAGGCAGGCGTGCCAGGCGGTGCCGCAGGCGCAGAACATGAAGCGCTCGATCTGGCGGAATTCCGCGGGCGGGACGTTCAGTCCGCCGAACTGCGCCGTGCTGCCGTCCTCGGAGAACCGGCCGCGCATCGCGTTTTCGAGTGCCAGGGGCTGCTCGAAGATCTCCTTCTCCATGAAGTGCGCGTGCCCGTTGAGCTCCGCATCGGAGATGGACCAGGTGACCGTATCCACCACGGGATCGACATCGCCCTCGTCGAGGGTGGAGATCGCAATGCTCGCCGGGGTCACATAGGCCAGTTCGCCGTCCTTCAGGTAGACGACGCTCTGGGTCCGGCTGACAATGGCCGAGACGTCGCTGGCGACGAGGTTCTCGCCGTCGCCGAGGCCGAGGATCAAGGGCGAACCCTTGCGGGCGGCGACCAGTTCGCCAGGTTGGTCGAGACACATGGCCACGATGCCGTAGGTGCCTTCCGCATGCCGCAGGGTCTTGCGGACGCTTTCCAAGAAACGGTTGGCATCAGCGACGACCGGCTCCTTCGCGTAGTGATATGCGATCAGGTTGCAGAGCGCCTCGGTGTCGGTCTCGGACTTGAAGGTGTAGCTCTTGCCGGTGAGGAACTTTTTCATCGAGAGGTAGTTCTCGATGACCCCGTTGTGGATCAGGGCGATTTTGCCGTCGCTGCTGACGTGGGGGTGGGCGTTGGCGTCGGTGACGCCGCCGTGCGTGGCCCAGCGCGTGTGGCCGATGCCGTAGGTCCCGGTGAAGCGGTGTTTGACCGCTTCCTTTTCGAGTTCGGCGGCCCGGCCCGCCTTCTTGGCCACCTCGAAATGCCCCTGTTGGAAGATGGCCACGCCCGCGGAGTCATAGCCCCGGTATTCGAGGCGCTTGAGGCCCTCGATGATCAGTGATGCTGCCTTTTGTTTTCCGACGTAGCCGACGATTCCACACATAATTTTAGAATTTGACTCGCGAAAGTAGCGTCAACGGTGATGCTTGGGCAAGCTTTAGGGCAATTATATGACGACTCAGAAACGTGCATTGGCGGTGATCATGGGCGGCGGTCGTGGAACCCGGCTGCATCCCCTCACCATGGAACGTTGCAAGCCGGCCGTGCCCCTCGCGGGCAAGTATCGCCTGGTGGATATTCCGATCAGCAACTGCCTTAACTCCGATATCAACCGCATCTTCCTGCTGACCCAATTCCAGACCGCCTCGCTCCACCGCCACGTCCAGGGCACCTATCACTTTGACCCGTTTGGCGGAGGCTTTGTTGACATTCTTTCCGCCGAGCAGACCGAAAAGGGTTCCGACTGGTACCAGGGCACGGCCGATGCCGTGCGGCGCAACCTGATCCACTTCCGTTCGTTCCCGCATGACCTGGTCCTCATCCTTTCCGGCGACCAACTGTACCGGATGGATTACAGGAAGATCATCGACCAGCATCTGGCGACCGGGGCGGACGTGACCATTGCCGCCATTCCGTTCCCCGTTTCCAAAGTCTCCGGCCTGGGCCTGATGCAGGTGCATGACGACCTGGCCATCGAGCGTTTCGTCGAAAAGCCCAAGGATCCGGCCGTCATCGACAGCCTGACCCTCAGCCCGGCGGTGGACGCCCGCCTGACCGAAAGGACCGGAGAGAAACACTGCCTGGCCTCGATGGGTATCTACGTTTTCAACCGCAAGGCCATGGCCGATGCGTTGGACAACACGATGGCGGATTTCGGCAAGGAGATCATCCCGGGATTGCTGGGGAAGAAGAAGCTCTTCGCCTACATCTTCGAGGGGTACTGGGAGGATATCGGCACCGTGCGCGCATTTTTCGAGGCCAACCTCGCCCTGGCCCAGCCGCTGCCACCCTTCAATTTTTTCGATGCCAGTGCGCCCATCTATACCCAGGACCGATATCTGCCGGCATCGAAGCTCAACAACTGCCACATCGATCATGCCGTCATCGGCGATGGCTCAATCATCGCGGATTCGCGGATCAAGCGCTGCGTGTTCGGCATCCGTTCCTTCATCGAGGAGGGCTGCGTGCTTGAGGATGTGATCGTCATGGGTTCGGATTATTACGAGACCGACGTCCAACTGGAGGCCAATGCCACCGCCGGTCGTCCGCATCTTGGGCTGGGCAAGGGCTGCCGCATCAACGGGGCCATCATCGACAAGAACGCCCGGATCGGTCCGGGCTGCGTGCTCAACGCCAAGGGCAAAGTGGACGGCACTTATGCCAATGGAGCGGTGATTGTGCGTGATGGCGTGCTGGTGGTGCCCAAGGGCGCCATCCTGCCCCCGGGCACGGTGGTCTAGGGGTACGACTGCAAATATGCAGTCTCGCTTGTCGGGGCGCGCCGCGTGTGCGCCCTCGGGTTAGCCGACCTGTGTGAATCGAACGGGCGCAGTCAATCTGCGCCCCTACATATGCTTGTTGGATGATCCCGTGCCGGAGTTTACCGCTGGCAGCGGGTCTGCACGGCCTCGGATGAGCCAGACGCCGACGAGTACCATGAACAGCGAATAGAAGGTGCCCCGGCTCAGGCCGAAGATCAGACCGGCGTCCGGTTCGCGGAAGATTTCGCCGATGGCCCGTACGATGGCGTAGGCGATCACGATCTCGCCGGCGAGCCGGCCCGGATGGGTGCGCACGACGTCGGTCCGCCAGAAACGCCATTGGGCCAACACCAGCAGCACGACGCCCTCGAGCAGGGCTTCATAAAGTTGCGAGGGATGCCGTGGAAAGGGGCCGCCGCCGGTGTTTTGGAAGATCACGGCCCAAGTGACCGTGGTGGTTTTTCCCCAGAGCTCACCGTTGATGAAATTCGCGATGCGCCCGAAGAACAAGCCGATGGCCGTGGTGGAGGCGATCAGGTCGCTCACATGGCGAAACGGAATGTGATGGGCCCGGGCAAACCAGAGTAGGGCGAGGATCACGCCGATGAAACCGCCGTGGCTGGCCATGCCGCCTTCCCAGATTCGCACCAGCACCAAGGGATCGGCGCGTACACTGTCGAATTGATAGAAAATGAAATAGCCCAGACGGCCGCCCAGCAGCACACCGAGGATGATCCCCATCATGAAATCCGGAATCTGCGCGGACGGCAGCAGCGACCGGCCGGTGCTGGCATAGCGGTGCAGCAGCCAGCCGGCGGCGAGAAAACCCAGCAGGTAGGCCAGGCCGTAGTAACGGATGCCGAAGTTGCCGGTGAATTGGACCAGGAAGGGGCTCAGGTCGTGAACCCAATAGGCAAGTGGACTGGAAGCGATTGGGTGCATCAGGCGATTGAGCCGGCGAACGGCATGACGGCAGTTTATGCAGCCGCGGTGGGTTGCGAATATAAACTGCAATGCTCGCCGCCGCGGCAAAAGAACCTTGCGGGCGGCCGGGGAGGAGGGACTACAGTCTCCCATGAACGATCTAAAACGCACCCCCTTGCGTGATTTTCACGCCGCCCATGGCGGCCGACTGGTGGACTTCGCCGGCTGGGAAATGCCGGTCCAGTATCGAAGCATATTGGAGGAGCACAAGGCAGTGCGGCGCACGGCCGGCCTTTTTGATGTCAGCCACATGGGCGAGGTCGATGTCCGCGGTCATCAGGCGGGCGCCTTCCTGAACCATCTGGTCACAAACGATGTCGCCAAGCTGCACCCTGGCCGCGTGCTCTATTCGCCGATGTGCTATCCGTCGGGCGGGGTCGTTGACGACCTGCTGGTCTATATGCACGGACCCGAGGACTACTTCCTGTGCATCAATGCCGGCAACATCGACAAGGACCTGGCTTGGATTCACCAGCAGGCTGCAGCCTTCAAAGTTACCGTTACAGACCGTTCGGCCGATTACGCCCAGCTGGCGGTGCAGGGGCCGAAGGCGGCGGCCATCGTGCAATCACTGACCGGCGCCAAGCTCGCGACGGTCAAATACTACCATTTCGTCGAAGGCACCGTGGCCGGCGTGCACTGCCTGATCAGCCGGACCGGCTACACGGGCGAGGACGGCTTCGAACTTTATCATGCGGCCGGCGATGCCAGGGAACTGGCGGCGGCTTTGCTCAAGGCCGGCCAACCCCACGGGATGGAACTGGCCGGGTTGGGGGCGCGCGACAGCCTGCGGCTGGAGGCCGGCTATCCGCTCTACGGCCATGAGATCACGCAGGATATCTCGCCGCTGACCGCGGGCCTGGGGTGGACGGTGAAGCTCGACAAGGGCGCCGACTTCATCGGCCGGGCTGCGCTGCTGGCTGAAAAACAGAATGGGTCATCGCTGAAGGTGGTGTTTTTCAAAACGGGCGACCGCCGCATCGTCCGGGCCGAGACGCCTGTGCTCGGTCCCGATGGCGCCGTCGTGGGCCGCGTAGTTTCAGGCACGCTGTCCCCCGTCCTCAATGAGGCGATCGGATCGGCCCTGGTGACAACCGAGGCGGCGGCCCAGCCACTCGCGGTGGATATCCGCGGGGCCAAACTCAATTTGCATCTCGTCAAACCTCCCTTTGTGGAACTAAAAAAATCCCCATGAGCAACGTTCCCAGCGATCTTCGTTACGCCAAATCCCACGAGTGGGTGAAACTTGCCGGCGACGGCACCGCGACGGTGGGCATCACCGACTACGCGCAGAATTCACTCGGTGACATCACCTATGTGCAGATGCCCAAGCCGGGAGCCACCCTCACGGCCGGGCAGGTCTTTGGCGTCGTTGAATCCGTGAAGGCCGCCTCCGATCTGTATGCGCCGGTCGGCGGCACGGTGATCGAAACCAATCCCACGCTGGATTCCGCACCGGAGACAGTGAACCAGCAGCCGTACGAAGGCGGCTGGATGCTCAAGTTGAAGCTAAGCAATCCGGCGGAGGCG
>JBIJDP010000137.1:0-6297 GCA_044344065.1 Opitutaceae bacterium | reverse complement strand
GGGCGGGAAGATCGGCCTGGAGAGCACGCCGGGCCGCGGCTCCACCTTCACCTTCACGGTGCGCGCGCCCGGGATGCCGGCCGAGGCGGCGGTCGCCCCGTTGCGACTTGACGGCCTGCGGGTGGTCGTGGAAACCGGCGCCACCGGCCTGGGCCGCGAACTCCACCGCCTCGGTGAGGCCGCGGGCGCCCGGGTTACGCTGGGCACGCCGGCGGGGTTGGCCGCCGCGGATTGGGATGTGGCGCTGGTGGACCTCGATCTGGCCGCGGCGGCCAAACTGGCCACCCTGCCGCAACCCCGTGACGGTTATCCGCGGGACAAGATCATCGGGCTTGTGCCGCTCTCGCTGGCCCCGTCGCTCCGTCCGGCCCTGCATGTGCATTTCCGCCAGCTGGTGAACAAGCCGGCGCATCATCAGGCCCTGCTCGCGCTCATGTCCGCCCCCGTGGCGGTCGCGGCGCCGGCCGTCCTGCTGCCCGCGCCCAGCCACTTCAAGCTGACCGTGCTGCTGGTGGAGGACAACGCCGTCAACCAGCGTCTCATGCAGCTGGTGCTGACCAAGCTCGGCTGCCAGTGGGAGCTTGCGGGCAACGGCCGGCTGGCGCTCGAGGCGCTGGCGCGCCGGGATTACGACGTCGTGCTCATGGACCTGCACATGCCCGAGATGGACGGCCCCACCGCCATCGCGGAAATCCGCCATGGCGGGGCGGGCGAGCGGATGCGCGGGGTCTGGATCATCGCACTCACCGCTGATGCGCGGGCGGACCAGCGCGAGCGTGTGCTGGCCGGCGGGGCCAACGATTACCTGACCAAGCCCCTCAAGCCGAACGAGCTGTCCGAGGCGTTTCACCGGCTGCTGGCCGCGGGCGCGCGCCCCTGACGCGGCGCCGCGCCACGCGGCGAACATTCAACATCGAACATCGAACTCCCAACATCCAACTTTCTGAAAAAGGTGGATGTTTGGAAGTAGGGCAGGTCACCGACCTGCCTTCGGACGCGTCATCCGCAAACCGGCGTTAAAATGGCAGGTCACAGACCTGCCCTACTTGGACTCCCAAGGGTGGCCGAATGTAGGAGCGGCTTTATGCCGCGATGTGGCGCCCTCAATCGCGGCATAAAGCCGCTCCTACAGGAAAGACCGGAATCAACCGAACTCTGCGTCCGGTGTTCTCCCTGTAACGTTCGAGGTTGAATGTTGGACGTTGGACGTTCGAAGTTCGCGGTTTCCGCGCCATGCCTACCGCCAACCGAGCCCAGCACCGCCAGGCCATCCTGATGCTCCTGCTCGCCAATGTATTCTGGGGCGTGAGCTTTCCGGTGGTGAAGGCGATGACCCTGCTGCACGGGCAGCTCCTGCCCGGCGCCGGGGCCTGGTACACGGTCAGCCTGACCGTGGCGCCGCGTTTCCTGCTGGCCGCCACGGTGCTGCTGCTCTGGCAGGGCCGCCGCGTCCTCACCCTCACGCGCGGCGAACTCACGCAGGGCGGCATCATCGGCCTCTTTTCGGCCACCGGCATGCTGCTGCAAACCGACGGCCTGCGCTTCACCCCGGCCTCGACCTCCGCCTTTCTCACCCAGTTCTACGCCATCCTGATTCCGGTTTACGTGGCCGTCCGCGGCCGCCGCAATCCCGGCGCCCGGGTCTGGCTGAGCAGCGCCCTCGTGCTGGTGGGTGTCGCCATCCTCGGCCGCTTCAGCTGGCAGAACCTGGGCTTCGGCCGCGGCGAATGGGAGACGCTCGCCTCCTCGCTGTTCTTCATGGGGCAGATCCTGTGGCTGGAAAAACACGAGTACGCCGCCAACCGCCCCGGCATGATCACCCTCGTGGTCTGCGCAACCATCGCCCTCATCTTCGGGACCGTGATGCTGGCGACGACGCCGGATGCCGCGGCGCTCGTCACCCCGTGGACCTCGTCGCCCTGGCTCGGGTTCACCCTGATCCTCACCGTCTTCTGCACCCTCGGCGCCTTTTCCCTGATGAATGCCTGGCAGCCGAAAATCACGGCCACCGAGGCCGGCCTCATCTATTCCGTGGAACCGATCTTCGGCTCGCTGATGGCCCTGTGCCTCCCGGCGGTGTTCTCCGTGTGGGCGGCCATCAACTACGCCAACGAGCAGGCGACGTGGAACCTCCTCGTCGGCGGCGGCTTCATCACGTTCGCCAACGTGCTCATCCAGTTGCGCCCGTCGCCGCAGCTCGAGCAGGCGGAGGCGCGGGCGAACCTGTGAGCCTTCGCGCGACCATCCATTCATGATCTCCCCGCCCGCACCTGCCCGGCACCGGGCGGCCCTGGTCGCGCTCGCCGCCGCCACGGTCTCCTCCAATGTCGGCTTTGTCCTCTACAAGGCGTCGGTCATGGCGCACCAGCCCTATGCGGCAGGCGAGAGCTCGTGGTTTCTCGCGGCGCATGACCTCGCGCCGCGGTTCTTCCTCGGCGTGCTGCTGCTGCTGGTCCTTTACCGCCGGCCGGTCATGCAATTGACGCGGACGGAGTGGCGGCAGGCCGTCTTCATGGCCGTGACCTCCTTTGCCGGCTGCATGCTGCAGTTGGACGGATTGCAGCGCACCAGTGCCGCGACCACGGCCTTCCTCACCCAGTTTTATGTCGTCCTCATCCCGCTGTGGTGGGCGCTCCTCCACCGGAAACGGCC
Source organism: Opitutaceae bacterium (assembly GCA_044344065.1). Lineage (GTDB taxonomy): Bacteria > Verrucomicrobiota > Verrucomicrobiia > Opitutales > Opitutaceae > UBA2377. The sequence goes on along the minus strand of JBIJDP010000137.1, from coordinate 3,645 downwards.
CGACTGGCGCGTCCCGGTCGCCTGCGTGCTGGTCATGGTCGGTGTGGCGATCCTCGCGCGCGTGAACTGGGAAACCTTCCGCGTCGGCCGTGGCGAAGCCGAGGTGCTTCTCGGCGCCGTGTTCTTTTCCTTCCTCCTCGTCTCGCTCAACTGGCCCGCCTTTTCGGCCAACCGCGCCGAGCGCACCTCCGCCGGCATGTTTCTCATCGAGGGCGTGCTGTTCGCCGCCCTCAGCCTCCTGACCTGCCGCGATCCCGCCAATCTCGTCGCGCCGTATTCCTCGCCCGCGTGGCTCACCCTCATGGTCGCGTCCGCCGTGCTCGGCAGCGTCGGTCCGTTTGTGTTCCTCAATTACTGGCAGCGCTTCATCACCGCGACCGAGGCCGGCGTGCTCTACAGTTTCGGCCCCGTCATTGCCACGCTGTCGGAAGTCATCCTCCCCGCCGTGATCTCCGGCTGGGCCGGCATCGCCTACGCCAACCAGCCGCTGACCCTGACCCTCGTCGTGGGCGGCGCCTTCATCCTCGCCGCCAACGGCCTCCTGCAGTGGAAGCCGGCGCCCTGATTCTTTATTGGATGGTTTTTTAGTCTCACGCAGAGGCGCGGAGAACGCAGAGTCAGGGTGCTCCGCGAGCTCCGCGTCTCCGCGTGAGCTCCGGCTCTTTCTCTTTCCTCTTTATCTTTATCTTTATCTTTCTCCCCCCGGTTTGCCCCCAAATAATCGTTCTCGTACTCTTTCTCGTTCTCGGGATCGGAATCGAAAGACCACAGACCCGAGGACGAGAACGCGAACGCGAACGCGAACGAGAACGAGAACGAGAACGAGAACGAGAACGAGAACGAGAACGAGAACGAGCAAGCGGGCGCGGGGCGCTCCTTCCATTCAGATTCCTGACGAAAGAGAAAGATAAAGAGGAAAGAGAAAGATGGGGGTTAGACCCCCCCGCAACCGCCGGATCGACGACCACGCGCGCAACGTCACCGCCGACAGCACGATCACCCCGCCCAGCAAAGCCCAGCGCGACGGTCGCTCGCCGTTGACCATGAAAACCCATACCGGGTTCAATATCGGTTCGATCACCGGGATGATCACCGCCTCCAGCGCCGTCACCTGCCGGATCGCCCGCGCGTAGAGCCAGTACGAGCAACCCAGCTGCACCACCCCGAGCGCGATGATTGCGCCGATGCCGGTGGGCGAGGGCAGGGGCTGCCCGAACATGAACGGCAGCCCGATGATGAAGGCGATCACGTTGCCCAGAATGATCGACTCCACCGGCGAGCCGTCCTTCTGCCGGCGCAGCGCCACCGTCATCGCCGCGAAGCACACGCCGCTCAGCACCCCCGTCACGTTGCCCAGCACGCTCGTGAATTCGAGGCCGTCCGCGAAGAACAGTCCCATGCCGCCCAGCACCGCCACGATCGTCAGCCAGTCCGCGCGTGTCGTGCGCTCGCCGAGGAACCACACCCCCAGCAGCGCGACCCAGACCGGCGCGGTGTACTGGAGCAAGATCGCGTTGGCGGCCGTCGTGAGCTTGGTGGCCGTGACAAACAGCACCGTGCAGCCCGCGTAGGCGAAGGCCGCCGTGAGCTGCACCGGCGAGAACGTGAAGCGCAGTTGCCGGTTCGTCAGGAAAAGGAACACCGCCGCCACGATCCCGCGTCCCCCCGCCACCGCCAGCGGCGGCCAGTCCGCCGACTTGATGAGCAACCCGCCCAGGCTCCAAAACAGCGCCGCCAGCAGCAGCTGGCCGATCGCACGCGTGTGTTCCGGACGAGGATTCATCGCCTACCGCGCTATCAGGCCCCGGCACCCAAGCAATCCAAACGGAGTAAACCGCAAAGAACGCAAGGAACGCAAAGAAACCGGCTCGCGCTGACTATTTGAATTTTGGGCAATGGCCCCATGATAAACCTCAACGTACTTTGCGATCAGGTCAGAAGGACGGCGTTTGCCATTCATGTTTTTCACGCTCACGGACATTTGGAGAAAGTGTATGAGAACGCCCTGGTTCACCGCTTGAGAAAGCTCGGGCTGGAAGTGAAACAGCAGTATGGCATTCACGTGTTTGATGAGGATGGCACACCAATCGGTGACTATCTGGCCGACCTGTTGATCGAGGACCAATTGATTGTGGAACTGAAGACCGCCAGAACCCTGGCACCGGAGCACTCGGCCCAACTCTTAGGCTATCTCAAGTCAGCCCGAAAAGAGCACGGTCTCCTTATCAACTTCGGCTCCTACAAATTCGAAATCTGCAAATTCGCCCTCACTCCTTCCCGCCCCAAACCCCCATCGCCCTGAACCCAGTCCGTTCTTTGCGTTCCTTGCGTTCTTTGCGGATAAATAAAATGACCGTCCGCCTGCGTTCATTTTGACGAATCACCCGCAACGTGGATGATGCGCCCATGGACTCCTCCTGGCTGCATCCGCGCGACGAACTGGTGGCGACCATGGCGCGCATCTACCGCTACCGCATGACCACCACCTCGGGCGGGAACCTATCCATCCTTGACCCCGACGGCAGCATCTGGATCACCCCCTCCCGCGTCGACAAGGGCGGCCTCACCCCCCGCGACGTCGTCCGCGTCCGCCCCGACGGCACCCGCGAGGGCCTGCACCCGCCGTCCTCGGAATTTCCCTTCCACCAGGCCATCTACCGCCGCCGCCCCGATCTCCGCGCCATCGTGCATGCGCATCCCGGTGCCCTCGTCGCCTTCAGCATCTGCCGCAAGCTCCCCGACACCCGCGTCCAGGCCCACGCCTTCGCCGTCTGCGGCCGCATCGCCTATGCCGCCTACGCCTGTCCCGGCAGCCAGGAACTCGGCGACCGGATTGCCGAGGCCTTTGCCGGCGGCGCCGACTGCGTGATGCTCGAGAACCATGGCGTCGTCATCGGCGGCACCGATCTCCGCGACGCCTTCCAGCGCTTCGAGACCCTCGAGTTCGTGGCGCAGACCCTCGTCAAGGCCGCCGGCATGGGCCGGGTTCGTCCGCTCCCCGCCGCCGTGCTCGAGCACCAGCCCGTGCCCGACTACGGCGTGCTCCCCCCTGCCGCGCCCGGCAACCGCGAGAAGGAGTTGCGCACCCAGCTCTGCGAATTCGTGCACCGCTGCTACCAGCAGCGCCTCATGATCAGCACCGCCGGCGCCATCTCCGCCCGCCTCGACGCCCATGAGTTCCTCGTCACCCCGCGCCGCCGCGACCGCCTCGAACTCACCCCCTCCGGCCTTGTGCGCGCCACCCTCAAGGCCTGCGAGGCCGGCCGCCAGCCCAGCCGCGCCGCGCGCCTCCACGCCCTCATCTACGCCTCGCACCCCGATGTCGGCGCCGTGATCAGCGCCCAGCCCGCGCACGCCAGCGCGTATTGCATGACCGACGCCGATTTCATCACCCGCACCATCCCCGAGAGCTACCTCGTCCTCGGCGACGCCCCCCGCGTGCCCTTCGCCTGCATCGTCGAGGACGCCGCCGAGCTCGCCGCCCGCGTGTCGCTGAAGCAGTGTCCGGTGCTCCTCATCGAGAACGAAGGCGCCCTCGTCATCGGCAAGACCCTCCTCGAGGCCTTCGACCGCCTCGAGGTCCTCGAGGCCACCGCCGAGGCCCTCACCATGAGCCGCCCGCTCGGCCCCCTCGTCCCCATGCCC
>JBIJDP010000164.1:0-5766 GCA_044344065.1 Opitutaceae bacterium | reverse complement strand
AAAATGAATACCATCCGCCTGCCTCTCCTTCCCCTCGTCGCCAGCTGCCTGCTGGCCATCGCTCCGGCCGCCACCGTGGCCCGCGCCTCCGACGGCCCTGAAAAGACCACCATCAAGTTCTCCGATTCCTCCAAGCCGGGCACCCTGCGCATCACGATCGCCATGGGCGACATCCGGATCCGCGGCGCCGAAACGGCCGAGGTCGCGGTAAGCACGGAGATGCCCGCGGAATCGGCCCACCCGCGCTCCGACGGCCTGCGGGTGCTCTCGGAATCCTCCTCCTACTCGCTCACGGAGAAGGACAACGTCATCATCCTCGACGCCGGCCATGAGTTCAACTTCGGCCGGAATGATTCGAGTTTCGACATCACCGTGCCGCGCACGACGAATGTCGTGATCAGCAGTTCCTTCGGCGGCGAGGTGTCCGTCGGCGAGATCACCGGCGACATCGAGATCAAGAGCCTCAACGGCGAGGTCGTGCTCGAGGACGTCACCGGAGGCGCGCTGGTCGAAACCATGAACGGTGAGATTTCCGCCCGCATCCAGTCCCTGCGCGAGGGCAAGCCGCTCTCCTTCACCTCCATGAACGGCGAGATCGCCCTTGTCGTGCCCGCCGACGCCAAGGCCAACGTCCGCCTGCGCACCCAGAACGGCGCCATCCTGACCGACTTCGATGACAAGAGCCTGGTCACCAAGACCGAGTCCATCCGCGGCAAGCACAAGACCGGACGCGTGATCGTCAATGTCGGCTCGGATACCCGCATCAACGGCGACAGTTCCGCTGAGATGCGCGAGTCGGTCCGCGCGGCCATCAAGGCCGGCGCCGAAGCCGCCCGCGAGGCCGCCGAGGCCATGCGTGAGGCGGCCCAGGCCGCCCGCGAGGCCGCGCAGGAAGCCCGGGATCAGTCGGAAGCCGGCGGCCCCGTCGCGCCCCTGCCGCCGCTCCCGCCCCTGCCCCCGATGACCGGTGGCAAGCTGGTCTCCGGCACGCTCAACGGTGGCGGCACCGAGATCCACATCACCGCCATGAACGGCGACGTCACGCTTCGGAAGGCGAAATAAGCCCCGGGGCATTCCTGAAAAATCTTCGGCGCCGCGCGATTTCCCCGCGCGGCGCTTTTCTTTTTCAGGAATTGTTGCTCCACTGCGACGCGATGCCCCTCGACCCCGACATCCGCTCCCGGCTCAGCGCGTGGCTGCGGTCGTCCAGCCTCGATGCCGTCCTGCTGACTTCGCCGTTTTCCGTGGATTGGGCCTCCGGCCACGAGTCCTCGATCGAAACCGGCCCAAATCCCTTCGCGGGCGGTCCGTCACTCCTGCTCGTCGAACCGGACCGCGCCACGTTGCTTTATCCCGACTGCGAGACACCCGACCTCGCCGCCCTCGATTTCACCGGCCTCGCCTACGCCAGCTACACCCCGGCCGGCCCCTTGGTGCCAAGCCGGCCCTACCTGGAAAAAACGCGGGCCCTCCTGGCCGGTCGCGATCCGCGGAGCCTTGGCGTCGAGTTCAACCACCTGCCCGCCGCCCTGGCCGGAATGCTTGACGGGGCCCGGGCCATCGATGGCGCCCTCTCCGATATGCGCGCGATCAAGACCCCGGCGGAACTTTCCGCCATCCGCGCCGCGCTCGACCTCTGCGATCATGCCCAGGCCCTGCTGCCTTCGCTCGTGCGTCCCGGCCGCACCGAACTGGCGATTTGGGGCGATCTCCGCGCCGCCCTGGAATCGCGCGCCGGCCGCCGCCTGCCCCTGCTCGCGGATTTCGTTTCCGGCACCCGCACCGGCGACATCGGCGGTTCGCCGACCAGCCGCACCGTGGCGGCGGGCGAATGGGTGCTGGCCGATATCGTGCCACGGCTCGGCAACTATTGGGGCGACATCTGCGGCGTCATTCCCGCCGGCGAACCGACGGCACGATTGCTCGAGCTGAGGAAAATCGCCGGCGATGCGCTCGATTTCGCCATCTCGCTCATCCGCCCCGGTGCCGTCGCCGGCGACATTGACCGGCAGGTCCGCGCCTTCATCACCGCGCGCGGTTACACACCCTACCCGCATCACACCGGCCACGGCATCGGCGTCTGTTATCACGAGGCCCCGCGCATCGTGGATGGCGACGCGACCATCCTCGCTCCCGGCATGGTGATCGCCTTGGAACCGGGCGTCTATTTTTCCGGCGAGGCCGGTGTGCGGCTGGAAGACGTGGTGCTGGTCACCAAGACCGGCGCCGAAGTGCTCACCCGGCATCGTCAGAATCGCTGAAGCTTTCCCATGAAAATCGTCCGCATCGAAACCTTTCACATGCGCCACGAGGACCCGGGCATCAGCCTGTTCGACGGGTCCTACGATGATTGCGTCATCCGGATCACGACGGACACCGGGCTGGTTGGCCTCGGTGAAGTCGAATCCTTCCCGCCCGCCATCCAGGCGCTGATCCACGGTCCCGACGCGCACAATCACGCCCGCGGCCTCGCCGGCGTGCTGCTTGGCCGTGACCCGCGGGACGCCACGCTTTGGTCGGACCTTTACAACGCCTGCGACTATGTCGGCCGCCGCGGCCTGACCATGCACGCCATGGGCGGACTCGATCTGGCGATCTGGGATCTGCGGGGTCAGGCCGCCGGCCAGCCCGTCCATGCTCTGATTGGCGGCGCTAAACGCCAGCGCCTCCGCGCCTACGGCACGATCTATCCGATGGGGCGGACGGAGACCGAGGTGGAGCGGCAGGTCGGGGACCGGCTCACTCGCCTGCACCTGAGCGCCGTCAAATTCGCCGCGGATCCGTGGTGGATGGATGACATCGCGCAGACCACGCGCCTGCTCAAGGCCGCTCGCCGGGTGCTCGGCCCGGACCGTGGCCTGATCGTGGACTGCGCGCTCGCCTACCAGACCAAGGAAGAGGGTTTGAAACTGTATCCGGCCTACCAGGAGGTTGGGCTGCTGTTTCTCGAGGCGCCGCTGCCGCTGGACGATGTCGAGGGCCACGCCGCCATGGCCGCCCAGGGCATTCCCACCGGCGTCGGCGATCTCGGGCTCACCCACGTGCTCGAGTTCATCGAGGCGATGGATCGCGGTGGCGCGAGCATCTGCCAGCCCGACATCACGATGGTGGGCGGCTTCACGGGTTTGCAAAAGATCGCGGCCGCAGCCTTGGCCCGCGGCAAGCGGGTCATCACCCACGGCTACAAGACCAACATCACCGTGGCCGCCAATCTCCACTTCCTCGCGGCGCATGCAGACGAGGAATTGCTGGAGTTCTCCACCAGCGTTTCGCCGCTGCGCTGGGAAATGACCAACGAGCTGCTGCCCGTCGCGCCGGACGGGTTTGTCACGGTCCCGACCCGGCCCGGCCTTGGGGTCACGCTCAGCGACGCGGCGGTTAAAAAATTCGCCCGTTCCCACCAAACCTCGCCACTCTAGAGTGCAAATCACCCGACAATATCAGGGCGCTGTGACGCCAATGGCCGGGCCCCGCCCCCGGACGGGCCGCGGGCAACTTGCGGACGCCGAACCGCCCGTCCGGAGGCCGGGCGCTACCCACTAGCACAGAGCCTCCCATCCCCATCATGCAACTCCAAGACCGTGTCGCTCTCATCACCGGAGCCGCCTCCGGCATCGGCCGGGCCGCCGCCCGGCTCTTCGCCCGCGAGGGTGCCCGGGTGCTGCTCGCCGACCTCGACGAGAAAAACGGCGGGGCTGCCGCCGCCGAGATCAACGCCGCTGGCGGTACCGCCCGTTTCGTGGCCACGGATGTTTCCCTGTCCGCGCATGCGCAAAGGGCCGTCGCTGCCGCCGTCGAGAGCTGGGGCCGGCTCGACATCCTCTACAACAACGCCGCCCCCACCCGGCTCTGCAACGAGAAGGACCGCGCCGTGCACGAACTCGACGAGGCCGTGTGGGACGTGATGATCAATGTCGCCCTCAAGGGCGTGTTCCTGATGTCCAAGGCCGCCCTGCCGGTGATGATGAAACAGCAGCGCGGCGTGATCCTGAACACCTCGACCATCGACGCCATCCTCGCCGAGCCGGGTGTGGACAGCTATACGGCCGCGAAGGGCGGTGTCATTGCCCTCACCCGCGCGATGGCGCTCAATTACGCGCCGCAGAACATCCGGGTGAACTGCATCAGTCCGGGCTACGTCATCACGGAATGCCAGCTCGACTGGTACAACAATCCTGCCGCCCGCGCCGCCGCCGAGTCCACCCACCTCACCCGGCTCGGCCGGCCCGAGGATATTGCCGAACTCGCCCTTTTTCTAGCCAGCGACCGCGCCGCCTTCATCACCGGCAGCAACATCATGATCGACGGCGGATTTTCCGCCTTCAAATTCAAGCCCCAGGGGCAGAATTTCTTCCGCACGGAGTAATTGAGCGGCAGATCCGTTGCGCGATAGGTCTGCATTGCCTTCCCTGTAGGACAGATCTGTGACCTGCCATTATAGCGTTTATCTGCGAATGAAGCGTGCGGAAGGCGGGCACAGACCCGCCCTCCTTGGCCCCGGCAGCCGCGCTCCGCAACTCGTCCTCCATGAGACCCGATTTGATGCTTTTTCTACAGTATTAGCCCCAAGCAGTCGCCGACACGGCCGCTAAGCCGGCTCCCGCAGGGCAAGCCGCGACGCATTTTAATGCCGCGGCTCAATTCCTGTAACTTTCTACGCAAGCATGCGTATTGGAGCAGGTTGATTTGGTTTGGAACCTGCATACTAATGTGCGTTACAGACCGTTCGACTACAAACACCTGACCATGTTGATACCAATCGTAATCCTTGTGCTACTGAGCGCGCTCGTAGCCACCGACCCCGATACCCCGGGAGGAGGCCACCAGCAGGATTGACCGCACCAACGGTCATTCCCTGCGGTTTTGCACGCCTGTCTATTTCAGCCCATGGGGATTACGCTTTCAGCGGATCCCCAGCCTTACGAAGGCGCTTGGTTTCAGGTCTTCGGCTTAAGCCTTAAGCCAATGATTATCAACAGGCCGGCGAGGAAAAACCCTGCGTTGCAGGCGATGCCCAACCTGAACCCGCCAAAGGTCGCCAGCCAGCCATAGGTCAATTGACCGATGACCGCCGCCAGCTTTCCAAAGAAGCCCCAATAGCCAAAAAACTCACCCGACCGCCCGGCGGGAGTCAGCATGGCCACGACGGCCCGGCCGGACGATTGCAGGGAGCCCATCGCGGCTCCAGCCATCACGCCGATCACGAAGAATTCCCCCTTGGTCTGGCACACGGCCGCCCAAGTGCAGACCCCGATCCAGAGGAGGAGCGACAAAATGAGCGCCGGCTTGGCCCCGGCCCGGTCCTGCAACACGCCGAACCCGTAGGCACCTGCGATTCCGGCCAATTGCAGCACGATGAAGAGCCTGATGTATTCGGACTGGGTCATGCCCAGGACCTGAGTTGCAAAGACCCCCGCAAAAGCCACCACCGCCGACAATCCGGCGAGATAAAGCGTCATGGCACCGAAGAAGATCGCCAGATGACGGTGTTGCGGCAGTTCCCGCCGTATCTGACTTAGTTGCCGCCAGCCCAATCCCAGCCACGTCTGGCCCGCGGCCAACACCCGGGGCCGCGCTCGTTCGCGCAGCATCAGCGTGGGCAGGCTGCCCAGCAGGAAAAACACCCCCGTCATCACCAGCGTCCACGGCACCCGCCCTTCTCCGCTCTGGATGATGACCAAGGCCAGCACCAGGCTCAGCAGGCCGCCCAGATAACCAAAGCTCCACCCGTAGCTGGAAATGCGGCCGACCGTCGCCGTCGTGCTG
>JBIJDP010000136.1:0-6331 GCA_044344065.1 Opitutaceae bacterium | reverse complement strand
GCGCGGCTCGATGCAGCTCGACATGACCCGCGACATCGTGCGCGAGTGCTACGCCGACCTTGCCGCAGGCCAGCCGCCGCGCCGGCCGATGCTGAGCTTCAACGTGCCGTCCATGCTCGATCCGACCCTCGCGCCGGCCGGGCATCACACCGCCTCCATCTACATCTACCCGGCGCCGGCGAAACTGGCGCAGGGCAGCTGGGCGGAGCGCAAGCGCGCGGTCGCGGAGTCCATCATCGATTACATCACGGGGTTCGCCCCGAATTTTCGGCGCTCGATCCTCAACTACGAATTCCGCACGCCCCAGGATTTGGAGAACCGCCTGGGCCTGACGGACGGCTGCATCTGGCACCTGCAGCACACGCCCGAGCAACTCCTCGGCGGACGGCCGCTCCCCGAGCTGGCCAACTATCGCACACCCGTGCGCGGACTCTATCTCGGCGGATCGGGCCAGCACCCCGGCGGCGAGGTCAGCGGCATCCCCGGCCACAACGCCGCAAAGGAAATCCTGCACGATCTCTGCAAGGTGTGACCACCCCGGCAAAGACTTAACCACGAATTGCACGGATCACACGGATCGGTTTCTGATCTGTGTCCATCAGTGTTCATCTGTGGCTAGGAACGGATTGTCCCCGGTCCCTCACTACCCACTCGTGGTTTGCCACTGCGATTGCTTGCGCTGACTTTTCCGCCACATTTTCGTCCCCCCATGAAACTCGGACTCGGCCTCTACCGCCACCAACTCAACGACGAGCATTTCCGGTTCGCCGCGCAGGCCGGCTGCGAGGCGCTGGTGATCCATCTCGTGGATTACTTCAACCAGGGCGGCACGAACACCGCCAAGGACCAGCCCACCGGCGACCTGGCCGGGTGGGGCAGGGCGGGCGATCCCGCCAAGCTGTGGGAGGAGGATTACCTGCGGGACGTTGTGCAACGTGCCAGTCGGCACGGACTGAAGATTGCCGCGATTGAGAATTTTGACCCGGCGCACTGGTCCGACGTGCTGTTTGATGGTCCGCGCAAGGCTGAACACCTCGAAAACATCCGCACCATTATCCGGAGGGTCGGCGCCGCCGGCATTCCGTGCATCGGCTACAACTTTAGCCTCGCCGGCGTGGCGGGGCGCGTGCGCGGCCACTTTGCCCGCGGCGGCGCCGAGGCCGTCGGCATGGACGGCCCCGTGGACGACCCGATCCAATCGGGCATGGTCTGGAACATGCGCCTCACCGACCGGCTCGGCCCCGGCACGATTCCGCCCTGCACCCCGGAGCAGCTCTGGCGGCGCCTGAAGGATTTTCACGACGCCGTGCTGCCGGTCGCCGAGCAATGCGGCGTGGCGCTCGCGGCGCATCCCGACGATCCGCCGATGCCGACAATCCGCTCGACCCCGCGGCTCGTTTACCAGCCCCAGCTCTACCAGAAACTCATCGATCTCTCCCCGAGTCGCGCCAACCAGTTGGAATACTGCCTGGGTTCGCTCGCGGAGATGACCGAGGGCGACCTTTACGCCGCCACCGACAGCTACAGCCGGCAGGGCCGCATCGCCTACGTGCATTTCCGCAACGTCCGCGGCAAGGTGCCCACCTACAAGGAGACCTTTGTGGACGACGGCGACATCGACATGCTCCGCATCGTGCGGATCCTGCACCGCAACGGTTACCAAGGCGTGCTCATCCCCGACCATGCGCCGCAGATGACCTGCAGCGCCCCCTGGCACGCCGGCATGGCCTTTGCCCTCGGCTACATGCGCGCCGCGCTGCAGGCGGTGCGGCAACAGAACGGCTGAACATCTTGGAACGCTTATCTTCGCTGATCTGCGCTCATCCAGAAAGCCAATCCATTTTTAGCCGCAAAGAACGCAAGGAGCGCAAAGAATCAGAACCAAGCTTAGGACCGGGATCTTTGCGTTCCTTGCGTTCTTTGCGGTTAATTGGATTGGATATTGATCAACGCTGTCCAGCGTCCCCCGGATTTTCCCCATGCACACACCCGCACCCTTCTCCCTCACCGGTCAGACCGCCCTCATCACCGGCGGCGGCACCGGCATCGGCCTCGCGGCCGCCAAATGCCTCGCCGCCTGCGGCGCCCGCGTGATCGTCGCGGGCCGGCGCGAAAAGGAACTCGCCGCCGCCGTGGCCGCGATTGGGCCGGCCGCGTCGGCCCAGGTCCTCGACGTTGGCGACCTCAAGTCCATCCCCCGCATCGTGGCCGAATTGCGCGCCCAGCATGGCCCGATCGGCATCCTGTTCAACAATGCCGGCATCAACCTCAAGAAGCCCTTTGCCGAGACGAACGACGCCGAGCTCCTCTCGCTCCTGCAGACCAACGTCGTCGGCGCGAACTCCCTGACCCACGCCCTGCTGCCCCAGCTGCGGGAATGCGGCCACGGGAGCGTGGTTTTCACCAGCTCGATGGCGGCGATCTTCGGCCTGCCGAAGGTCACGGCCTACTCGATCGCCAAGGCCGCGCTTTCCGGCGCCGTGCGGTCGCTCGCGGCCGAGCTCGGCGAATACAACATCCGCGTCAATGCGGTGGCCCCCGGCTGGATTGAGACCGAGATGACCCGCCGGGCCTTCGAGCACGACCAGCCGCGCAAGCAGCGGATCCTCAACCGCACCCCGCTCGGCCGCATGGGCGAGCCCGCCGACATCGGCTGGGCCGTGGCCTATCTCTGCTCCCCGGCCGCGAAGTTCATCACCGGCACCATCCTGACCGTGGACGGCGGCGCGAGTATTGGTTTTTAACCACGGATTTCACGGATAACACGGATCAGTGGATGACGGCAGCGGCACCATAGGAACCCAATCCATTTAACATGAGGAAGCAGAGGGAGCGGAGGTATGAGGATCTGCTACTCCGTTTCCTCTGTGTCCTCCTGTAAAACGGTCAGTTCCTTAGGTGCCTTTTGAGCCTTATGTGGCCATGGATCGAGCATGGTTTGCCATCCGTTTTACCGAGCGCAGCGACAGGGCTCTAAAACCGTGGTCAAACCCCGCCCGCGTATTACTCCCCGAACTCCGCCTGCGCCCGCGTGCTGGCCGGGCTGAGCCGCAGGCTCAACCCCAGCGCCACGATCAGCAGCGCCACTTCACCCGCGAAGAGGGTGGTGTAGGCGGTCAGCGCGCTGCCCGTGGCCAGGCGCATCGTGTCCACGATCGCGCCGCCCATGAGGCTGCCCACGGCGTGTCCGACCATGTTGGCCATGCCCCAGACACCCATCAGCAGGCCGGCACGCTCAGGCGTGGTGAATTCCACGACACTGGATAGCATGCCTGCGCCGGTCAGTCCGGCGCAGAATCCGAGCGCCAGCACCATCCACCGGAACGCCTCGGGTGCGCCCGCCAGGCCCACGGCACCCACGCCGCTGAAAACCAAAATACTCAGGGCCAGTCCGATCCGCATCAGGCGCAGGGGCCCCAGCCAGCGCAGGAGCAGCAGACCGGAGAGCAGCATCGCCGCCAGCACGCCCAGCCCCCAGAACATCGTGAGCCGCGTGGTCTGCCCGACGCTCAGATTCAGCACCAGTGCACCGTACGGCTCGAGCAGGACATCCTGCGCCAGCGTGCCGGTGAACGTGCAGATCACCACCACGAAGAGCCGGCGCACCTGCGGATCGGCGAGCACATAGTCCTGCAACACCGAGGCAAAGGGCTTGTCGCGCACCCGGTCCGCGCGCTCCACCGCGCCGAGTCCCGCCTCCTGCCCTGGGGCCGCCACGAGCGTCAAGATCACCACGGCCAGCGCCACACCGCCGGCGACCGGCAGCAGGCGCGCCGGATCGTAATGCTCCATGGCCTTGCCGATGAATCCGGCCCCGGCTACGGACCCCATCAGCGTGGCCACTTCGTAGAGTGTCATGGCCCGTCCCCGCCGGTGGCCGGTGAATTTTTCCGCGACCAGCGCCTGGTAGCTGTTGTGCGCCAGATTCCGGCCGATGCCGTAGATTAGAAACGCCGCTGCGCCGGCGGCGACGAAGGTCGGGAGATGGGTCGTGTGCTGCCGCGTCACCCACGCGACGGCATACACGCCGCCACCGATGATCACCGCGCCCAGCAGCAGGTAGGGTTCGCGCCGGCGGCCGAGAATCGGATGGCTGTCCGAGCGGTGACCGAACCAGAGCCGCAGCGGCGAGAGCAGCAGCGGGATGGCGAACAGCAGGGCCACCAGCGTGGCCGGCACCTTGAGCTCGGCGATCATCACCCGGTTGAGCGTGCCGCCGATCAGCACCCCGCTGAGGCCGTAGGCAATCGGGAAGGCCGCCAGTCGCAGGTGATTCGCCAACCGCAGAAAGGTCAGTGGTGCGGAGGACTCCGGTTGATCGCGGCTCATGCGATACCCTGCCAATCGCATTTCCGGCTGTTGCACAACAATAGTCCCCTTTTGATGAAAGAGGTTCGCTGCATATTTGCGGAGCTGTCGTGAAAGCCTGCTTGCAGGCGATGGATAGGCGTAGGGGCGCAGCCTGACTGCGCCCGATTGATAAACGTTGGCGACATGATCGGGCGCACACGAGGTGCGCCCCTACATATCGCCTGCAAGCAGGCTCCTTGTTGCTACCGAAGTCAGCGCATAGGTGCGGTGACCGCGGTCGGACTGTGCGATCATGGTCATGTTGATTACTCCCACCAAGCCGGCAGCATCAGGCCGACTTCCCGCAACCCGATCAGCCTCATGCGCCCGTCAATCATCCTGCCCCTTGTCCTGACCATGGCCTCAACCCTTGCCACCGCCACGCCCGTCATCGTGCCGCTCGACGCCGCCAAGACCGGCGCGCCGATCAGCCCCTATATCTACGGCCAGTTCATCGAGCACCTCGGCCGCTGCATTTACGGCGGCCTCTGGGCCGAGATGCTGGAGGACCGTAAATTTTATTTTCCGATCACGGCGGACTATGCGCCCTATCGTGACCTGGTGAACACCGAGTATCCGGTCGTGGGTGCCTCGCCCTGGCAGATCATCGGTGATCCGGCCGCAGTCACCATGGTGAAGGAGGGCGCCTTTGTGGGTCGCCATTCGCCGCGAGTGAATGCCGGCGCCGGTCTCCGCCAACTCGACCTCGGCGTGGTGGCCGGGCTCCGCTACGACGGCTACGTCTGGGCCAAGCCGCTTTCCGGCCAGGCCAAAATCGAGGTGACGCTCGCTTGGGGTGAGAGTCCGGCCGACCGCGTCTCGGCCACCCTGACGTTCAGCGGCCGCGACTACAGCCGGCAGGCCTTTGCGCTGACTCCCGTGGCCGGCAATGCGCGGCACGCCCGGCTGGAGTTGCGTGTGAGCGGCGGCGACGTGCTGCTCGGACCACCTTCGCTGATGCCTTCGGACAACCTCAACGGCCTGCGCCGCGACACCCTGGGGCTGATGAAGCAGTTGAACGGCACGATCTACCGCTGGCCGGGCGGAAACTTTGTGAGCGGCTACGACTGGCGCGACGGCATCGGCGACCGTGACCGCCGCCCGCCGCGCAAGAACCCGGCCTGGACCGGCGTGGAGCACAACGATTTCGGCACGGATGAGTTCATCGCCTTCTGCCGCGAGATCGGCACCGAGCCGATGATCGCCGCCAACACGGGCTTCGGCGACGCCTACTCCGCCGCACAGTGGGTCGAGTACTGCAACCGCGGCGCCGACACCATCGGCGGCGGTTGGCGGGTGAAGAACGGCCACGCGCAGCCCTACGCCGTGAAGTACTGGTGCGTGGGCAACGAGATGTTCGGCCCGTGGCAGCTCGGCTTCATGCAGATGCAGCACTACACGCTGAAGCACAACCTGTTCGCCGAATCCATGCGGGCGGTCGATCCCGCGCTCGCGCTCGTCGCCGTGGGCGATCTTGCCACGGTGAACCGGAACCACGACCCCGAGCAGGTCAAACTGGGCAAGACCTGTTCGCACATCATGCTCGAGCAATGCGCCGATCACATGACGTTCCTCTCGGAGCATTTCTACGAGGGCCGCAAGCCGTGGACGACGGAGGAACGCGTGGATGTCGCCGCCCATGTCGGCCTGTTGCGCACCGCCATCCGGAACAAGGCCGAGGGCCACCGCAAGCTGCAGGCCGGCCTGCCCAACCTGAACGGCCGGATCGTCCCCATCGCCATGGACGAGTGGAACTACTGGCACCGCGAGTATGTGTTTGGTGAGCTCGGCTGCATTTACGAATTGTCCGACGGCCTCGGCACCGCGGCCGGGCTCCATGAGTATTTCCGGCAGAGCGACATCATCCACATGGCGCACTACGCGCAGACCGTGAATGTCATCGGCGCCATCAAGACGAGCCGCACCGCGGCCGAGATGGAAACCACCGGGCTGGTGCTCCAGCTCTACCGGGCCAGGTTCG
>JBIJDP010000134.1:0-6403 GCA_044344065.1 Opitutaceae bacterium | reverse complement strand
ATCTCCGCCGTTTCCTGGTATGCCACGCAGCCGGCAATCACCCGTTGTGTTGATTTCGAGTTCGGCTGGATCGCGCAGATCTGGCTGCGCAACCAGGTCATGATGTGGCTCTACTACGGGGCCTTCCACTACTACCTCTACATCCGCAAGGGCGAGGGCCTGAACAAGAAGTACGACCCCAACTGGCCCGCCCGCAACAGCCGCAAGTTCCTGTTTCACGACCAGGTATACGACAACGTCTTCTGGACTGCCGGTGTCGCCGGGCTCATCTGGACCGGCTACGAGGTCATCACCATGTGGCTCTACGCCAACCACCATATCCCGTGGCTCGATTGGGCGGCCCACCCGGTGTGGTTCGTGGCGTGGTTCTTCATCATCCCGCTCTGGCGTGAATTTCACTTCTACTGGGTCCACCGGCTCATCCACTGGAAGCCGCTCTACCAGCACGTCCACTACCTCCACCACAAGAACGTCAACCCCAACGCGTGGTCCGGCATGGCCATGCATCCGGTCGAGACGATCATCTATCTCAGCGTGGCCTGCATCCACTGGATCGTGCCGTCGCATCCCTTCCATTTCCTCTTTGACCTGCAGCACGCCGCCCTCGGGCCGGCCAACGGCCACCACGGTTATGAAGGCCCGATCGTCCACGGCAAGGTGCCGACCGGATCGTATTTCCACTACCTGCACCACCGCTACTTCGAGTGCAATTACGGTGAGAGCACCTTACCGCTCGACCGCATGTTCGGTACCTTCCGCGATGGCCTCCCCAACGGCGAAGGCGCCGACCTGGCGGGTGAGCACAAGGTTTAACGGGAGACAATCAGGGTCTCACGCAGAGCCGCGGAGACGCAGAGAGAACATACCTACATTACCACGGATTTCACGGATTGCGTCCAGACCTCCGAGCCCAAGGCAATTTAACCACCAAGAACACAAAAGTCATTACGCGTATGCTGCATCCGAGGCGCCTATTGGGTCGCGGGAGAGCATCCCGACCGGACCAGCCCCTTTGTGTTCTTTGTGGTTAACCGGTTTGGAAAGATCGGATCCGTGCCATCCGTGTGATCCGTGGTCAAAAAAAGTCAGTGGTTAGAGATTTTCTCTGCGGTCTCCGCGCCTCTGCGTGAGTCCACTCAGGGTTTCTTCGCGAAGAATCTCCCGAGTACCCGCACTTTCTCGAACCGGTGCTCCGTCCCCGCCCGCAACCGTTGCACGTTGCTGCGGTGGGTGAAGAGGACGAACCCCGCAACCCCCACTGCCGCCACGATCCACACCAACCGGTGCGGCTCCGGGGCATAAAGGACGGCCGCGGGCATGAGCGCCGCGCTTGCCAGGATCGAGCTCAGCCCCACGTAACCCGTGGTCGTCAATACCAGCAGCGCCACCCCGAGCATCGTCAGCACGCCCACGGGCCACAGGACGAGCAGGGCACCGAGCACGGCGGCCACGCCCTTGCCGCCGCGAAAGCCGAAATACAGCGGCCACACGTGACCCGCCGCCGCCCCCGCCGCCGCCAGCAGCGCCACGATCAGGGCATGCCGTTCATCGGCGATGCCCAGCCCGCCGAGCCACGCCGCGAGTGCGGACTTGCCCACGTCGATCACCACGACGCCCAGGGCGAACCACGGCCCTTGCGTGCGGAGCGCATTCGTGCCGCCGGCATTTCCGCTGCCCTGTTGGCGGATGTCCACACCGCGCAGCCGGCCCAGCAGCAGGCTGCCCGAGATCGAGCCCAGCAGGTAGCCCAGCAATATTCTGGCGGCGTCCAATATCATGGCGTGAGCGGTACGTAATCCTGCACGGCAATCACCAGCGAACCTGGACCGGCATGCGCCCCGATGGCAACGCCGGTTTCCACCACCCACAGCCGGTCCACGTTGGGCACGAGCGCCCGCAGGGTGCGCTCCACGAGCGCCGCATCCGCCGGACAATCCCCGTGACCGACAATGAACCGGTAGCGCCGCGCCGGATCGAGGGTCCGGGCGATGCGCCGGGCAAACCTGACGGGGAGATTGTGCCGCCCCCACAACGCACCCTCCAGGCCGAGGCGGCCGCCCTTGCTGCAGAGGATGAGCGACAGCCGCAGCAGCCGGGTCAACGGCAACGCCGCCTTCGGAATGCGTCCGCCGCGCACCCCGTAGCTGATATCGCGCACGATGGCGAAAACCGACGTCCGCCCGCGCATGTGCAACAGCCCCTCGAGCAGGCGGCTCGCGCCCATCCCGGCCTGCGCCGCCTCGGCCGCCCAGATGACCATCAGGCCCTGCCCCGCCGCGACCTGCTCGCTGTCAAAGACGGTCACCCGCTGCGGATCGCTGCGCGCGGCCGCCCCCTCGGCCGATTGCATGGTGCCGGAGAGCTTCCGCGACAGGGAAACATCGATCACTTGCTCGTGGAGCGTCAGCAGCAGTTGAAACAGGCGGCGAAAATCCCCGGGTGACGGCTGCGAGGTGCGGGGCAGCGCGGGCCCGGTCCGCATGGCCGCGTAAAACTCCTTCGGTGAGATCGACAGGCGGTCGATGTGCTCGCGGCCGGCGATCGAGAGGCGCTGCGGCACGAGATGGATGTTCAACCGCTCGACCTCC
This sequence comes from Opitutaceae bacterium, assembly GCA_044344065.1. GTDB lineage: Bacteria > Verrucomicrobiota > Verrucomicrobiia > Opitutales > Opitutaceae > UBA2377. Next base: position 3,815 of record JBIJDP010000134.1, on the reverse strand, counting down.
TCCGCGGGCAGGTCAGCGCCGGAATCCGAGGCGATGGCGACCTGGCCGCGGCGGGCCGCCGATGCCGCCGTGGACTCGCTCAGGTCCTCGATGTGTTGTGCCGACACGGACCCAAACCGCACGGCCAGGGCCAACAGCGCCGCCGGCTCGTCGAGTTGGGCATGCAACCGCACCTGGGCACGCGAGCCGGCCAGCACGATCTTCGTGGCCGGCAGAGCCCGCAGGGCCGCCTTGAGCGCCGCGCGATCGACGCTCTCCGCCCCCACGGTGCACTGCACGAGATAGCGACCAGCACCGCCGCGGACGCTCCCCGGAAAGGTTTCCACGCCCAGGGCCGGCGGTTCGAGCGCGAGGCCGGCATGATCCTCCGCGCGCCCCTGCTCGATCAGGTCGTTCATGCCTTCGAGCAATTCGACAAAACCGCGCGCCCCGGCATCGACCACCCCGGCGGCGCGCAATGCCTTGAGCTGGTGCTGGGTTTGCCCCAGGGCGATGCGCGCCCGGTTGAGGGCGGTGGCAAAGCCCCGCCTGAGATCCAGGACACCGGACTCGTCCTGCGCCTGCATCCCCTCGGTGAAAGCCTGGATTACGCTGAGCATGGTGCCCTCGCAGGGATCGGCCATGGCGGTACGGGCCTCGGTGGCTCCGGAGCCAAGTGCCTTGGCCAGCACGGGGAAGGTCACGGGGCCTCCGGGCGGCAAGGCGGTCGCGAGGCCATGCAGCCAGTGCGCGAGGATGGCGCCGGCATTGCCGCGCGCGCCGTCGGCCGCATCAGCGGCCACGCCCTGCAGGAGCTCGCGTATACCGACCGGCTGCGGACGCCGCAGGCTCTGCAGCATCGCGGCGAGGGTGAAGGTGAGGTTGGTGCCGGTATCGCGATCGGGGACGGGAAAGACGTTGATGCGGTTGAGTTCCTCGCGCTGCGCGGCCACGCGACGGATGCCGGCGAGCAGTGCGCGGCGGAGTCCGTAGGGCGAAAGCTTGTTAGCGCTCATCGTGCGGCGCGACCGGTAGATCGCAAAGCCAGGGGGGTGCCAGGCAGGTTCGGCAACACGGGTGAAATAGACACCGCGGAGGATTTAGCTTCCAGCCAAATCCGGACCGGAGGTTTTAACCACGGATCACACGGATGGCACGGATTGAAGGAAACCTGAGACATGATCTTGAAACCTGAGACCTGAGTTTTCGATCCGGGGAATACTGATCCCGATCTGGTTTTAACACAGAAACACAGAGGGACGGAGAAGACATTTACTGAGGGCCTGCGGTATTATTTCTCTGCGTTCTCCGCGACTCCGCGTGAGGCACGGTATAGGTTTGGGGTTCGAACCAATCTCAAACCGGTTTTAGCCGCGAAAGAACACAAAGGTCCTGACGCGTATGTTGCACTTGAGGCGCCTATAGGCGCGCGGGCGAGTATCCCAACAGGACGGGAACTTTGCGTTCTTTGCGGTTAAAAAATGCCTTGGGATCGGAGGTCGGAATCCAATCCGTGTGATCCGTGGTAAAAATAACCACTCACGCGAAGCGTAGCGCGTACACATCGGCGTCTTTTAGGCTTAGGCGGAGGCGGATGGGTTGGCCTGCCATGGCGGAGACATTTGTACCGTGCTTCCAGGTGACCGCGCGGTCCACTGCGTCGCCGAAGACGGGTTCGCAGTCGTTCAGCGTATATCCGGGCAGCGGCGTTCCCGCGGCGTCCTGCAATTCTACCTGCACCTCTCCGGCCACACCGGTGGCGAAGTTTAATCTGAGTTCCGTGCCGATGAAGGTCAGCGGATGCGTCACGCACTCGCCTCCGGCCATGGGGGCCTGCAACGACACGAAGCCATCGAGCCGCATCGTGTACCGGCGCACGACGCTGCCGCGGCCGAGCCAGTAGTTTTCCAGCACATAGTAGGAAAGCTCCGGCGGGGCGTCGGGGCTGAGATCCGACGCGGTCTCCACCACGTGCCACGCCGCGTATTGCTGACCGTAATTCCACGTGCCCGTCCGCTCCGGGCCGGGTTTGAGGAATCCCTCGGGCCAGCGCGTGAAATTCACGCCGTCGCGGCTGCACATGAGCAGGGTCTCGGTCAGCGCCTCGCCGTAGCGGCGCTGCGCGGCGGAGCGTTGTTCGCGGTGCGACCGATCGGGCAGCGCCCGCAGCGAGGCGCCCCACGGCCGTTCGATGTAGCGCACGGGCAGGCCGATCAGCAGGTGCGGGGCGCGGTGATAGGGTTTGATCTGGTTGACGTAGAGTTCCTCGGGCGGTGGCGAGCCGGCGTAGGTGAGGTCGTGCCCTTCGCTCCAGTGGAGGAAATCGGTCGATGTCGCCGTGCGGATGCCGCGCGGACCCACGGGCTGCCACACGCCGGGGCCCACGTTGCCGCCGGGGAAACTGCGCCAGTAGGCGCGGTAGCAGCCGGAGACTTCATCCCAGAACGCGAGATTCTGGGAATCAAACCCGCCATCGGTCAGGATCGGACCATCTCCCAGTGGCGACCAGTGCAGACCGTCGGGCGACTGCATGGCGACCATGCCGTGGGCGCCGTCGGAACGGAACACGCCCTTGTAGCGCGCCTCGGGGGTGGCGGCAGGATTGGTATCCTTGAAGATCGCCGGATGCGCCGCGTCCACGTCGATGTTATCATGCCGGCCCGTCGCGATGACGATGTTGTTGGCCCGCGAACCGGCGAACTCAACCAGCCCGAGCTCGGGTTTGGTCCAGTGAATGCCATCGGGGCTTTCCGCGTAGCAGGTGAAACGATGCGGCGTCTTCTCGCAGACAATCTGACCGGCGGTGAGGTTGATGTTAAACGCCTTGTAATACATCCGGTAGCGGTCGCTGTCGCGAAAGACGCTGTGGTAGCCCGAGCCGGTGCCTTCCCAGGGTGCATCATGCCGCAGCGCTATCTCCCGCGGTTGCGGATGGTGCAGGCGCCGGGCGGCCTGGCCGCCGAGGCGGTCGATCAGTGCGTCGTCGATGAACAATTCCCGCCGCGAGCCGATGTGGAGAGATTTGTTTTCAGCCAAAGCCATGCGTTTATGCAACGTCCGCAGTGCCACGTAGAGCAAATCTTTCTACAATTCGGTTTTAACCACGGATTCCACGGATGGCACGGATGGGGGAAGAAACCTGAGACCAAATTGAAACCTGAGACCTGAAACCTGAGACCTGAGTTTTCGATCCGGGGGAACGCTAATCTGCACTGATCTTACGCTAATTCCGATCGGGTTTTAACACAGAGACACAGAGGGACGGAGAAGACTATTATGAGGGCCTGCGGCACTAGGATATGTAGGTCAGCGCGCTTGCGCGCGCCCAATCCGAGCCCGCAAGCGGGCTGGCCTACGGAAGACCAACAATGCAGGGGCTCACGCGGAGACGTAGAGGCGCAGAGAAGACTTCAATCCGGTTTTTCACCACAAAGAACACAAAGGTCCTAAAGCGGATGTTGCGTGCGAGGCCCTTATAAGGGCGCGGGCGAGTATCCCAACCGGACGGGAACTTTGTGTTCTTTGCGGCAAAATAGGTTTGGTTACTCTGATCCGTGCCATCTGGGGAAATCCGTGGTTAAAAAGGTTTGTCCTCGCTGCGCCTCCGCGTCTCTACGTGAGCCACTGATCGGTACTTGAGCGTTAAGCGTTAAAAGTTGAGCGTTGAGCGTTCCTCCGTTTCCGCCCGATGCCGCCTCTCCCCGCCCCCTTCCTTCCCGTGCCTTCGCCGGCCCAGCTCGCCTGGCAGGAAACCGAGACCAACCTTTTCGTGCACTACGGCCTGAACACCTTCACCGGTCGAGAGTGGGGCGACGGCAGGGAATCACCGGCGCTGT
>JBIJDP010000135.1:0-6403 GCA_044344065.1 Opitutaceae bacterium | reverse complement strand
GATCGACGACTTGCTGCCAAAGATCCGCGAGGACGGAAAGAAGGTATGCACCATGACCGTGAAGGTCCGTTACCCCGATTTCACCCATGCCTCCCACGCCCAGAGCCTGAAGGTTGCGACCGATCTTGAGGCGCCGTTTTATCCGCTGGTACGGCCACTGCTGCGGGCCGCGTGGACCAAGCGTCGGCCGCTGCGGCTTGTGAGTGTGAAATTCTCGCGCGTTGAAGGGGGACTGGATCAGTTGGAGATGTTCACCGAGGCCGATGAAAAAAGGCGGCGGCTGGCGGCCGTCCTTGACCGGCTCAATGAAGGCAGTCGCAATGTCCGCGTGCGTCACGGCCACCAACTTGCCAGCAAGCCGAAGGCGCCCTAGTATCCACCCATGCCGATTTACGAGTATTACTGCCGCGAAAATCACACCGTCTATCAGTTCTACGCCAAGACCCTGGCGCAGGGCCGGCGGATCCCGGCCTGTCCCGACAATCCCGCCTGGCGCATGGAAAAGATTGTTTCCGCCTTCGCGGTGACGGGACGGAAAAAGCCGGAGTCATCCGCACCGGAAGCCGGCGGCAGCGCCGACGATCCCCAAATGGAAGCGGCGATGGGGGCGATGGAGCGCGAGTTTGCCAATGTGGACGAAAACGACCCCCGCGCCATGGCGCGAATGATGCGCCGCATGGCCGAGGTCTCGGGGGAGAAGATCGACGGCGAGATGGAGGAAGTCGTGCGCAAACTGGAGGAAGGGGCCGATCCGGAATCGCTGGGCGATCAACTGGGAGCGGAGTCCCCCGGCGGCATGGAGGATCCCGATGAAATGATGCCCGGAAGTCCGGCAACGGACGCGGCCACCAAGGAAGCGCGCCACCGGTTCAAGGCTCGCCGCCTGCTGCCGCCCCGGCGCGATCCCAAACTTTATGACTACGACTCATGATCGCGCCTGAAATCCTGCAGCGCAGCACCGCGGCGCAAGCCGCGGTCATGGCGCAAACCGCCTTGATGCACCGGGAATTCGGCCGGGCGGAATCCCGCTGGAAGCCGGACGGCACGCGGGTGACTGCCGTTGATGTGGCGATCTCCGAGAACATTTTCCGCGAACTTGGCGCCAATTTCCCCGATGACCAATTCTTCAGCGAGGAATCGGACCATAAGGGTGCTCCGCGCCTACGGACCGCCCGCTTCGCCTGGGTGCTCGATCCGATCGACGGGACCAATAACTACGCCCTGGGCCTGCCGAACTGCGCCATCGCCCTCGCCCTGCTTGAGCACGGCCAGCCGGTATACGGTGTGATTTATGATCTCGCGGGCCGGCAGTTGATCCATGGCGGACCCGGCATGGGAGTGCAGTGCGGCGGACAGCAGACCCGCGTGCGATCGGGACCGTTGGATGCGCAGAGTCTGATCGGCTTTCACAGTCCCTACGACAAACGTTATGCGCCCCATGCCGCCGTGCTCGCGGAGCATTTCAAGCTGCGCGGCCTGGGCAGCAGCACATTGCACTTAGCCTATGTCGCGGCCGGACGCATCGACGGGGTGGTGGATCACAATGTCAAAGTCTGGGACATCGCCGCCGCGGTGCCCCTGGTGATTGCGGCCGGTGGGCAGGTGGTGTTCATCTCGAAGCCGCCATTCCCGATGGAGCAATTCGATCTCGGGATGGAGCGGATCTTCTACGTCGCCGGCAGCCCGGCGGTGTGCGCGCAGCTGCGGGCGGCGTTGGGCCTAGCTTGATATCGTAGGCCGCGAGCTCGCTCGCGCTCGTGCGGCTGACGGACGTCAAGCCAGCGCCCGCAAGCGGGCTGCCTACCGCCGCGTTGATTGCGAGCGGGGGCCATCCCGGGCCAAAACGGGTCCACGGACCTAAACCAAATACTCCTGGCCGGGCACCGGATCGATCACCTTGCTCTTGGGCAGATTGGCCTGGAACTGCCGGGCGAACCAATCGCGGGCTGGCTGGTCGCCGTGGGTGAGCACGATGCTGCGCGGTGTGGCCTGGAGGGCGAATTCCAGCAGATCATCGCGTTCGGCGTGTCCGCTCAGGCTGAAGCGCTCCACGTGGGCCTTCACCTTGGTCTTCACGTTGACCTTGCTGAACAGAAAAGTCTCGCCGGACTTGGTCGCGAGCAGCTTGCCGCCCGGCGTCTCCGGGTCGCAATACCCCACGAAGCCGATGCTGTTGCGGGCATGGCCCAGGAGACAGGACGCCATGGCATAGCTGGGCGTCTTTTCGACCATCATGCCTGATCCGAGCAGGTAGAGCCCGTTCTGCTGCGGGTCCTCGCCGGGGGTGAATTTCCGCGGCGACGGCTTGATGTGCAGTTCCTTGATGACCGAGCGGCTGAATTGGATGTGCTTGGTCTTGCGGGTGATCTCGTCGAAGTAATCGCAGAGATCCATGCCGAGGCCCGAGGCGAAAATGGGGCACTCGGTCAAGCGACCGAATTTGCGGGCATCGTGCAGGATCGTCAGGAGCTCCTGCAACCGGCCCAGGGCAAAGACCGGGATGAGGAAGGAGCCGCCGCGCTTGATCGTCTGGTTGATGGACTCCACGAGGCGGGCCAGTTCGCTGGTGCGGTTGCGATCCAGGTGGCGCTCGGTCGCGCCCCGGGTCGTCTCCATGATGAGCGTGTCAAAGTGCCCGGCCGGAAACTTGGCGGCGGGCAGGATTCGCTGGTCCTCGAACAGGCAGTCGCCGGTGATGAAGATATGGCGGTGCTTGTGCTTGAGCTCGACACCGGCGGCGCCGGCCACGTGGCCCGCCGGATGGAAGGTGATCTCGACCTCGTCGCGCGTCCCGCGGAATTTCTTGGCGTGGCGGAAAGGCACGCCCGTGAGGCGGCCGGCGATGCGGTCCACCTCGTCGTGGGTGTACAGCGGCAGGTCCGGCGCGTCGCCCTCGGCCTTCTGGCGCATCATCACGCTGGCGGAGTTGTGCAGCATGCGCTCGATCAGCATCCGGCTGGACGTGGACATCAGCACGGGTGTGTTGGGCTGGTCCCGCATGGCCAGGGGCAGGCTGCCGATGTGGTCGAGATGGCAGTGGGTGATGATGATCAGGTCGAGGGTCGTGCCTCGCAGCCGGGCGAGGTCGGGCGTGGCCGCGCGGCCGCTCAGCTTCGGATGCATGCCGCAGTCCACGAGAATCGACAGATCGCCGAGCCGGAGAAAGTGCGAATTGGCGCCAATGCCGCCGGTGCGGTTCAGATCAATGAGCTTCATCTATGGGACGGAGGGGAGCACATGCGCCCGCGAACGGAAACGTTAAACTTCTCCCGGCGGGATGCGCAGTTCGAAAGGATCGAGGTTCACGTGGATTTTCCGGCCGGAATCATCGACGCCATGGAAGCAGCCGCGCACGACGGCATCGTCGCCGGTGACATGGTAGCTGTTGTAGGAGAACTGCTCGCCGGGCGTGAGTCGCGGGGTTTCGCCCACGATCTTGTCGCCCTCGACCACCAGATGCGTGCCATCGCCGTGCGTGATGACCCATTTGCGCCCGAGCAGGGTGACGGTGCGGTCGGAGCCGTTGTGGATGGTCACGAAATAGACGAAGGCATGCGGCTTGTCCGGCGGCAGGCTGCTGCCGCCGTGGTGGTAGCAGAGTTTGTCGAGCCGGGCGGTCAGGCCGGGAAGGGCGGTGGAGCAGGTCACGCTAGACAAGAAGCCGAGAATTGACCCGCGCGCAAGCTGCGCGGCGCAGGGCTTTCGGACTTGCCGCGTTTTCACCGCGCCAGCACAAACGGTCATCCTATGGCAAAACTGGCCCTTCTCTCCGTCAGCGACAAAACCGGCCTCGTCGAATTTGCCTCCAGCCTGGTGCGTGATCACGGCTATCAGCTGCTCTCCACGGGCGGCACGGCCAAGTTGCTCGCCGGGAAGGGGCTCCCCGTCACCGAGGTCAGCCAGCACACCGGGTTTCCTGAAATGATGGAGGGACGCGTCAAGACCCTGCACCCGAAAATCCACGGCGGTCTGCTTTGCCGGCGCGACAAACCCGACCATCTCGCCGCCGCCGCCCAGCACGGGATCAGCCTGATCGATCTCGTGGTGGTCAACCTGTATCCCTTCGAGGAAACCGTCGCCAGGCCACACGTCGAGTTCGAGGAAGCCATCGAGAATATCGACATCGGCGGACCCTCCATGCTGCGCAGCGCGGCCAAGAATCACGCCAGTGTCACGGTGGTCTGCGACCCGGCCGACTATGGGGCGGTGCTGGCCGCCATGAAGGATCCGGCGGCCCTGACCGGGCTGCGCCGCCAGCTGGCCCTGAAGGTCTTTCAACGCACGGGCAGTTACGACACCGCAATCGCCGCCTATCTCGCCCAGCAGGCCGAGGCGCCCGACCTGGCCGCCCTCAGCGGCTTCCCGGAGAAGCTGACACTCAGCTACAAAAAGGCGCAGAGCCTGCGCTACGGCGAGAATCCGCACCAGCAGGCGGCTCTCTACGGCACGTTTCACGAGCACTTCGAGCAACTCCAGGGCAAGGAACTCTCCTATAACAACATCCTGGATATCACCGCGGCGACCTACCTGATCGGCGAGTTTGAGCGCCCGACCGTCGCCATCCTCAAGCACACCAACCCCTGCGGCGTGGCCAGTGCCGAGACCCTAGAGGAAGCCTGGGAGAAGGCCTATGCGACCGACCGGCAGGCGCCGTTCGGCGGCATCATCATCGTCAACCAGACCATGGGCGAGGCCCTGGCGCGGGCGATTGCCGAGATTTTCACCGAGGTCATCATCGCCCCCCGGTTCAGTCCCGAGGCGCAGGCGGTATTGGGCGCGAGAAAGAACCTGCGGCTCATGATCGCGAAACGCGGCCTCGGGGCGGAATCACTCCAGGAAATGCGCTCGGTGATCGGGGGTGTGCTCCTGCAGGATCGCGACCACGTCCTGGGCAATCGCGCCGACTTCAAGGTGGTCACCCAGCGTCAGCCGACCCCGGAGGAGTGGGCGGCAATGATCTTTGGCTGGAAGGTCTGCAAGCATGTGAAATCGAACGCCATCGTCTATGTCCGGGGTGAGCAAACCCTCGGCGTCGGCGCCGGCCAGATGGCGCGCGTGGACAGTTCGCGCATCGCCGTGTGGAAGGCGGGCGAGGCCAAGCTTGATCTCAAGGGTTCCGTCCTGGCCAGCGAGGCGCTGTTCCCCTTTGCCGACGGCTTGATCGCCGCAGCCGATGCCGGAGCCACCTGTGCCATCCAGCCGGGCGGCTCCCTGCGCGACGCCGAGGTCATCGCCGCAGCGGACGCGCGCGGCATGGCGATGGTCTTCACTGGAATCAGGCATTTCAAACACTAGGGCTCGGTCTGATCGCCACGTAGCTACGAGCGTGCGCGAGTGGATGCCAGATGTCGCAGCGGGACCACCACTCGCTCACGCTCGCAGCCATCCCGTGGCCGGACCCTACCCAAATGCTGGGAATCGCATCCCGGAATCGTCCGCGAGAATTCCACAATCAAGACTGACATCTTTGCCCTCGTTTCCCAGTTTCAACCCATGAAACGAATCACACTGCTCGTTTTCCTGGCGGCACTCTCCCTCGGCCTCGGCGGCTGCTACACGGTGCCGGAGACCGGTCGCAGTTCCTTCATTTTGCCGGTGGACGACGTGGGGCAGGGCGCCGCGGCCTTTGCCGAAATCAAGGCCAAGGAAAAAATCTCCAGTGATCCCGCGGCCAACGAGCGTGTACGCCGCATCGGCGGCCGGATTGCGCTGGCCGTGGGCAATGCGCTGCCGGGTGCCGTCTGGGAGTTCGTCGTCTTTGATGCACCGGATACCGTGAACGCCTTTGCCCTGCCCGGAGGAAAGGTGGGCGTGTACACGGGTCTGCTTAAACTTGCCTCCTCGGACGACGAAGTGGCGACGGTCATGGGCCATGAAATCGCCCACGTCACCGCCCGGCACGGGGCCGAGCGCATGTCACAGGGCATTCTGGTTGCCGCCGGCGGACTCGTGCTCGATTCGAGCACCCAGGGCCGCAAGAACCACGACCTGATGCTGGCTGGCTACGGTCTGCTTGCCGGAGGTGGCATGCTCGCCTTTTCGCGGTCGCATGAAAGCGAGGCTGATTACATCGGGATCCGTTACGCGGCCAAGGCCGGCTACGACCCGCGGGCGGCCATCACTTTCTGGCAGAAGATGGAGCGGCAGGCCTCGGGTGGAAAGCTGCCGGTCTTCCTGTCAACGCACCCGAGACACGAGCGACGCATCTCCGATTTGCAGCGCTGGATGCCGGAAGTGCTGCCGATGTATGAGGCGGCGCGGCAGCGGTGATTGATGCATGGTTTAAGCGCGAAGACGCCAAGGCGCCGAGGGAACGCGAAGGGTTGGGATACAGCGTGAGCGAGCTCGCTGGCCTACTGCAGATGATATGGATGCCACCCTCCAGAAATCGCCGGCCTTTGCG
>JBIJDP010000133.1:0-6406 GCA_044344065.1 Opitutaceae bacterium | reverse complement strand
CTCAAACTGGTTGGCGAACTGCTTGGGCGTGAGCTTGGGATCGGACAGCAACTCGTTGAGCGTGAGACCCCTGAGCGGCTCCAGCAGCATGACGGCGACAAGCCCGGCCAGGCCCAGACGCGGGAGCCATAGACTGCGGGCCGGGTTGCTCATCGATTGCCGAGAGTATTGTTGAACCGACGGCGGGTGCAACACCGGTCGCGCGAACGAAATCCGGCGGATCAAACGGCGGGCGGCGTGCGCGCGAAGGCGCGGCGCATGCCGGTGGTGACGAGGGCGAGGGTCAGCAACGAATTGATCGGCATGAGCACCGCGGCGATCAGCGGATTCATCAGCCCGGCGACCGCCAGGCCGACGGCGATGATGTTGTACACGACGGAGAAAACCAGAATGACCATTTCCGTCCGCCGGCGGAGATCGTTGATCGCAAAGAGCGCCCGGATGCCGCCGATGCCGTGGCCGAGGTAATAGAAATCCGCCTTGTGCTCGAGGATGCCGCGATGGATGACCGGGGTGCCGCGGCAGAACGCCCGGTCAAAGGCGAGACTGTCGTTGGCCCCGTCGCCGAGCATGAGCGTGCCAGCGCGGCCCGGGGTGTCGAACCACCCGGCCTTGTCATGCGGGGTGCGATCACCGTGGCACTGGTCGGGCGGCAGGCCGAGTTCACGGCCCATGCCGGAGACCTTGGCCTGGCTGTCGCCGCTCAGGATGTGAATGCCCAGTCCGCGGGCGGTCAGGGCGGCCAGTTCGCGGGCCGCGTCCGGACGGACGGCATCACGGAAATGGAATCGCGCCACGGCCCTCCCGTGGCGGGCCAGCACGGTCGCGCCATCGGCCGGTTCGGAGTCGCGCCACCCCGCGCGACCGAGCGACCACGGTCCGATCTCGACGCCGGCACCCACGGATTCCTGAATCACGCCGGCCAGCGGGACGGGTGTTTCAATCGCGAGGATGCCTTCGAGCAGGCACTGGCTGACGGGATGGGGATTGTCGCGGACCAGGGCGTAGAGGGCACCGCGGGCCTCGGCATCAAGGGCGGCCAGGGCCCCGGGGTTGCTCAGGGCGGGAGTTTCCAAGGTCAGGGTGCCGGTTTTGTCGAAGACCACATGCTGCACGCGGGCCAGCTTCCCCCAGAGATCATCCTCGCGCACGAAGACGCCGCGGCGGCGGAGGGCGACCGTGGCCATCTCGTCGGCCAGCGGGAAAGCCAGGCCGATGGCGCAGGGGCAGGAGACGACGAGGATGGCCGTGACCACGGACCAGGTACGGAGCGGATCACCGGTGCCCAGCCACCACGCGAGTCCGGCGAGCGTGGCCACGGCAATGATGCCGATGAGATAGCCCCGGATGATGCGTTCGAGGAATTGGTGGCGATAGCCGGGCCTTTCCCGGGGTTGGACTAATTCGGCGAGGAGCGAATCGGCCCAGGCTTCCTGCGCGAGCAGTTCCATGGCGCCAAGGCCGATGTTCACCGCCCCCGCGGGGACCCGCTGGCCGGCCTGAAAGATCCGCGGGTCGGCCTCGCCGTTGATGGAGGCGAGGGAGAAGACGGCCGGGCCCCGCTGCAGCTGCGACTCCACCGGCACGGTCTGGCCGGGTTGCGCGGCGTAAGCGGTGCCGGCGGTGAGTTCCTCCGGCGGGATTTCCCTGACGGCGTCGGTACCGGTGACCAGGCGGAGGCGCTGGCGCTGGGGTTGCTGGGCGAGCAGCCGGCGGCGGTTGCGCTCCACGGCGGCGACCTGGGCCCAGCGGCCGGTGAGCATCAGCAGGATGAAGGCGCTGACGAAGTCGAAGTAGACGAACGCCTCGCGCTCGCTGATCCAGCCGTAGAGGGAACCGAGGTAGGCGCCCGTGAGGCCGATGGCGATGGGCAGGTCGATGTGGATCGTGCCCAGCCGCAGGCTTTGCACCGCCCGGCTGAGGAAGTAGCCGCCGCCGGCGAGCATGCTGAGCGTGCCGAAGACCATGGCGATCGTACCGAAGAGCCGGGCGTACTCGAAGTCCGCCTTCATGCCGAAATACACCGGGAGGGTGAACAGCATGACGTTCATGGCGAACGCCCCGCAGAGGCCGATGCGGCGGATGAGGGCGCGGCTCTCGGGCTCGCCGGTTTCCTCGCCGGCGGGGCCGAGCAGGTAATTGAAGGCCTGAAGGTGGCGGGCGAACTCCGCCGCATTGAACCGGCCGGGCAGCCAGCGCATCCGCACCTCGCCGAGCTGGGCGTTGACGAAAATGTCCCGCGCTCCGTCCTGCTGCTGGAACAGCCGCTCGATGAGCCAGACGCAGCCGGCGCAGGAGATGCCCTGGATGGACAGCCGGAGTTCGGGCGGACGGGTTTTGCCTTTTGACGGGTCGGACCGGTCGGACGGATGCGCGGTCGCCTCGGCGGCGGCCTGCGCGCCGGTCAGCCAGCTGAAGTCACGCGGGTGGAACACGGTGCTGTCCACCGGCGCGGTGACCTCGTCCTTGATGTTGTAATAGGCATCGAGGCCCTGCTCGTGCACGAGGCGGTAAACGTAGGCGCAGCCGGCGCAGCAGAACCCGGAGGCCTGGAGGGCGGCGGAGGCCAGCGGAGCGCCGCAGTGACGGCAGGCCGGGGTGGAACGTGAGCCGCTCCTGCTGGCGGTCGCGGTGGTGGCGGCCGGCATTTCAGAAGCAGCAGACAAAGTTGCTTACATCAGGTCCGTTGAATCCGAGGGTGCCGCGCAACCGCCATCCGATGATCAGGGCGGTGGAGAGGGCGAAGGTCACGCGCAGGCGGTCCAGCCAGAGCGGGGAGAGCTTGCGACGGATCCATTGGAACTGCGACTGGGCCAGCCAGAGCAGCGGGACGGTGCCGAGACCGAAGGCGAGCATGTACTCGACCCCGCGCAGCGCGGTGCCCGAAAGCAGGGCGAGGGAAAGGATGAAGTAGAGCGGACCGCAGGGGAGCAGGGGAGTGGCGAAGCCGAGCGCGGCGGCGGCCTCGATGCGCGGGCGGCGGCCGGCCCACTGGCTGAGCCGCAAGGTGAGACCGCCGAGGAAGGCGGGCTTGCGGAGGAAGCGATCCCAGCGGAAGGCCAGGGCGATGAAGAACAGCACGAGGACCCACGGCAACCACCGGAGCACGTCGCTGCCGAGCCAGTGGAGCGGAGCCTGTCCGAGCCCGCCGGCGAGTCCGCCGAGGGCCGCGTAGCCGGCGATTCGCGCGAGATGATAGACGCTGCTCACCGCCATCGGGTCCCCCTGGTCGCGCCGCACCGGCATGAGGGCGCAGGCCAGCGGACCGCACATGCCGACGCAGTGCAGGCTGGTGATGAGACCGGCCACGAAGGCGGCGGCGGGAGAATTGACGGCGGCCATGTCCATGTCAGTGGGCGGGGCGCGGGGTGGCGAGCGGGACCTCGGCGACCTTGTGCCGGGCGGCGATGTTGAGCCAGGCGCCCCAGGCGGCCAGTTGCAGGAGGAACGCGGCCAGGATCCAGAGCCACAGTTTGGTGCCCTTAGTGTTTTTCATGCGACTTCCGCTCCGCGTCGTCCTCCCTGAGCAGCTCCGCGTCGGGCCCGAGGAACTCGACCTCGCGCTTGAGCTCGAACGTGCCGCCGGTGTCCCTGACCTCCATCTTGAACTTGAACGGTCCCTCGTAGTGGTCGCGCGGCACGAGCAGGATCAGGGGCCGGACCTCCTCGCCGAGCGGAGCGACCGTGACAGGCTCGGTCAAGCCGCTCTGGCGCACCTTGACCGAGGATTCGATCTCCACGCTGAAGCTCACGGGGGTGGAGCGCTTGTTGATCAGTCGGACGAGGAACTGGTTCCGCACGGCGGCGGCATCCACGAAGTAGGGGGCGCCGGTCATGCGGGTGACACCGACGTTGGCCGGCCGGATCGTGGACATGGCCCAGCCGGCGACGGAGGCGCCGATCACGAGCAATACGCCGTAAAGCAGGGTGCGCGGCCGCAGCCAGCGGGTCTTGCCCCCGGCGAGGGCGCTTTGCGAATCGTAGCGGATGAGTCCGCGGGGCTTGTGGATGCGCGTCATCACGTCGTCGCAGGCGTCAATGCAGGCGGTGCAGCCGACGCACTCGAGCTGGAGTCCCTGCCGGATGTCGATGCCGGTGGGGCAGACCTGCACGCAGCGGTTGCAGGCAACGCAATCTCCCACCTTCGCCGAGGCTGCGGTGGGCAGGCCCGCACTGGTCGTTTGCTCGCGGAGGCGCTTGGCATCCCCGAGGGTCATGCGCGGCTCGCCGCGCTTCGCGTCGTAGCCGATGACCATCGAGTGGTCGTCGATCAGGGCGGACTGCAGGCGGCCGTAGGGGCAGATGACGATGCAGAGCTGTTCGCGAAACCAGGCGAAATTGAAATACAGGATGCCGGCGAAAATGAACACGAAGACGAAGGCGCCCCAGTGCTCGGCGGGCTGGTCCTGCATCATCGACCAGAGTTCCCGGAGGGAAATGAAGTAGGCGAGGAAGAGATGCGTGATGACCAGGGACACGCTGATGTAGAGGACGTGCTTGAGCGCGCGCTTGGACACCTTGAGCGGACCGAGCGGGGCCGCGTCGAGGGTCCGACGCGACACGGCGTCACCCTCGATCCAGCGCTCGATGCGCCGGTAGACATGGTCGAGGAACACCGTGTGGGGGCAGGCATAGCCGCACCAGATGCGGCCGAGCAGGGCGGTGATGAAGAACAGGGAGAAGCCCAGGCCGGTGATCAGGAAGAAAGTCAGCCACATGTCCTGCGCGGCGAAGGTCAGGCCGAACAGGTGAAAGCGCCGCTCGGCGATATCGAGGAAGACCGCGGGATAGCCTCCGATCGTGATCCACGGCAGCACGAGGTAGAAAGCGATCAGGAAGAGAGCCGAGACCTTGCGGAACAGGGTATAACGCCCGCTGACATCGGCCGGGTGCAGGTAGGGTCTCGAACCATCCGTGTTGATGGTCGTGACAGATTCGAGGGATGGACGGGGAGCGGGCGCAGCCATGGCGTTAAGGATAAAAATGATATCGGCGACGGGGTGAACCGCAAGGCCTCAACCAGACGGCAGCGCGGAAAATAAGGCGGGCGTTGGGACAACGGCACAGGTCTTATCAGGCGGATGGGTCGGGCGTCGGGCGGGGATTCCGAACCCCGCTTTCTATCCGCTGAAATTCATCGTTCTCATTCTCGTCATTGTTCTCGTTCTCGACCCGTACGTCCGGTCCCAAGTCGAGAAAGAGAACGATTACGAGAACGAGAAAGATTGGATTCCGGCCATGGAGCCAAGGAATGGCGGGGATTGGAATCCCCGCCCTGCAGGCAAAACCTGACGCCGTGCTGATCGACCGGGTTCTCCCCGGCGGTTACTTCGGCGGTTCGTGGTGGTGGCTCAGGACGTACGCCACCACTTCGGAAGCTTTCCTTGCACCGATGACCGGACCCCAGGCGGGCATGCCCTTGGCGAGCACGCCCTTGTCCACCACCTTGAGCAGGTCGGTGGGCTTGTTGCCGTGAATCCAGGTGTTGTCCACGAGATTGGCGCCGATGCCGCCCTCGTCCACGCCCTTCAGGCTTTCCTTGTGGCAGCTCACGCAGGTGGTGGTGAAGGTGGCCTTGCCGGCGTCCACGAAGACGGCGTTGCGGCTCATCTTCCAGAGCGTACCGTCATCCACCTGGTTGGCGGGATCGGCGAGCTTGGCGGCCTCGATCCGGGCGAGTTCCTGCGCGAGGACCTCGGTGTTGGACAGGCCGATCTGGGCGCGCTGGTAGTAGAACCAGTAGCCGACCCAGAAGACGATGGTGGCGTAGAGGGTGAACAGCCACCAGTTGGGCAGTCGCTTGTCGTATTCCTGGATGCCGTCGAAGGAGTGTTCCCGGATGGCGTCCTCGGCGGGGAGGTTTTTAGGCGCGTTCGTCATGGCGTGGATTCGCGGGGTCGGAGGTGAAGGGGAGGTTGGCGAGGTGGTCGGTTTGCTTCTGCGGCATGCGCAGCGCGCGCCAGGTGATCGCGACGAAAATCGTCGCGGCCACGACAAAGGCGGCGGTGGTGCAGACCGCGGCGTAGTCTTCGAGCAGGAGTCGGCGGAACATGGCGAGGGTTACTTGGCGGCCTTGGGCGTGACCGTCTCGTACTGGCCGAGCTTCTGCAGGTAGGCGATGAGGGCCACGATCTCCCTTTCGGGTGCGACGTAGGCGCCGGCTTCGCGCAGGCCCAGGGCGATGGCCTTGGCCTGCATGTTCGCCTCGTCGAAGATCTGCTGCGCGGTGAGCGGGCCGTACGGCACGCCGAGCATGCGCTGGACGCGGATCTTGGCGGGCAGCGCGGCGATGTCCGTGTTGTTCTTCAGCATCCACCGGTAGGACGGCATGTTGGAACCCACGGAAATGCTGCGCGGGTCCTCCATGTGCCGGAGGTGCCAGACATCGGGGTACTAACATGCCGTC
>JBIJDP010000132.1:0-6423 GCA_044344065.1 Opitutaceae bacterium | reverse complement strand
GGCTTGGTGCGCGTGAAACTCACGCCGGCCCTCATTGCGCCGGGCGCCGGGTTTGCCCAGAAACTCGATCCGGCACGCGGGGAGATGGTGGTGACCGTGACCGCACCTGCCAAAACCGGCGGCCCGGCGGTGACGCTCCGGCTTTGGGTGGATGCGAATCAACCGACCATCCACGTCGAAACGCAGTCGGTCGAACCGGTGGCAGCGACGGTCTCGTTTGAATTGTGGCGCACGGCGGCGACCACGCTGCCCAAGATCGAGGTGAGCGACGTGCATCTCGACTGGGGAAAGCCCGACCACCAGCACGCTCCCACGGTCGTCGAGCCCGACACGGTGCTGCGCGACCTGCCCGACGGCATCGGCTGGCTGCACCACAACCGGAAGTCCGTCGGCCCGGAGTTGCTCATGCGGCAACAGGATCTGCTAGGCGCACCCTGGCAGGATCCGATCCTCCACCGGACCTTTGGCGCGGTCATCCGCAGTCCGGGGGCGCGGCGCGTGGATGACCGGACACTCGAGCGCAGTGCGGCGCAACACCAACATTTTGCGGTGCATGTGCTCACGCAGCAGCCGGCGACGCCGGAGGAGTGGCTGGCCGGGATGCGGAAATTGATTGGTGAAGGCGAGCGCGTGGAACTGGCGCAGCGCTATGCCGCGCATCTGGCGTGGTGGCAGGATTTCTGGACGCGCAGTCATATCGCGGTCACGGCGCGGGCTGGTGCGGCGGATCCGTCGGCCGCGACCGAGATCACGCAGGGCTATGCGTTGCAGCGTTTCATCACCGCCTGCGCCGGGCGCGGGGCTTACCCAATCAAGTTCAACGGCTCGCTCTTCACTGTGCCCTGGCCGGACCAGCCCGGCGATGCGGACTACCGGCGTTGGGGTCCCGGATATTGGTGGCAGAACACGCGGCTGCCTTACACGTCGCTCTGCACGTCGGGTGACCTGGATCTGTTGCAGCCGTTTTTCCGCATGTACACCGGCGAGGTGCTCGCGGTGTCGCGTTACCGCACCCAGCGGTATTTCGGCTACGAGGACGCCGCCTACATGGCGGAGTGCATCCATCCGTGGGGCGCGGTCTTCGGCGAAAGCTACGGCTGGGAGACCCCCGCGGCCGAGCGCACCGACAAGCTCCAGGTCAGCGGCTACCATAAGTGGGAGTGGGTCGGCGGGCTGGAGTTGGTGTTCATGCTGCAGGATTACTACGATCACACCGGCGACCGGGAGTTTCTGCGGAAGACCCTCCTGCCGGCGGCGCGTTCGTTTGTCCGTTTCTTCGATTGCCACTACCGGCCGGGTCCGGATGGGAAACTGGTCATGCATCCGTCGCAGGCGTTGGAAACCTGGTGGGACACCACGAATCCCATGCCCGAGGTGGCCGGCCTGCACGCGGTCATCGGCCGCCTGCTCGCGCTGCCCGGCGAGCTGCTGCCGGCGGCCGACCGGAGTTACCTGACCGGCTTGCAGACGCGGCTGCCCGCCCTGCCGGTGCGCGAAGTGGAGGGCGTGCGGCTGCTGGCGCCGGCGGCGCGGTATGAGAACAAGCGCAACATCGAGAATGCCGAGCTGTACGCCGTGTTTCCGTTCCGGCTCGTGTCGTTCGAAAAACCCGGGGCGCCGCTGGGCGTCGAGGCGCTCAAGCGTCGCGAGGACCGGGGTCCCATTGGCTGGCGGCAGGAGGATATCTTCATGGCGTACCTCGGGCTCGCCGACGAGGCGCGCGATTACGTGGTGCAGCGGGTCAGAAAAAAGGATCCGGCCTGCCGGTTCCCGGCGTTCTGGGGTCCGAACTACGATTGGACGCCCGACCAATGCCACGGTGGCGTGCTGATGAAGGCCGTGCAGGCGATGCTCCTGCAGAGCGAGGGCGGGAAGATTTTCCTGCTGCCAGCGTGGCCGGCGGATTGGGACGTGGATTTCAAGCTGCACGCGCCGCAGCAAACGGTGGTTGAGGGCAAGGTGGTCGACGGCAAGCTCACTGCTCTCAAGGTCACACCGGAGGCCAGGCACAAGGACGTGGTGGTGAATCCGGCGTTTCGCTGAGTGGGTGAAGCGACTGTGATCGGCTGCGCCAGCGAATCGTAGCGCGGAGCTCTAGCCCGCGTTGGTAACGCCAGTCGTCCCTTGGCGCCCCGCCCAGTGCCGGCTAAAGCGCGGCACTACGATGAATGCCTCGTCGCTGCTTGGTTGGCGTGTCCGACAAGCCGTCATGAGGCCTCGATCCTTGTCCGCGAATATTCCTGACTCCCCGAGGTTTTCAGTTGCCGCACTCATCCGCCTGCACACCTGTATGGGCTGCGATAACGCAAGATACCCCATGAACAAGTTTCCCAAATGGCTGCGCGTGGTTGGCTGGTCGGCGGTTGGCCTGCTCGCCATCTTCTCGCTGGCATCGCTGGCCTGGTCGCGGGGTGAGCCCGTCAACGCCCTCTGGGTCGTCGTCGCCTCGCTGTGCGTCTTCGCCATCTCCTACCGGTTCCACTCGGCGTGGCTCATGGCAAAGGTGCTCACGCTGGACGACCTGCGCGCGACGCCCGCCGTCGTGAACGACGACGGCAAGGATTACGTGAAGACGAACAAGTGGATTGTCTTCGGCCACCATTTCGCCGCCATCGCCGGCCCGGGGCCGCTGGTCGGGCCGGTGCTCGCCGCGCAGTTCGGCTTCATGCCCGGCCTGCTTTGGATGCTCGTGGGCGCGACGCTCGGCGGCGCGGTGCACGATTCCGTCGTGCTGTTCTGCTCCATCCGCCGGCGGGGCAAGTCACTCGGCCAGATGGTGAGCGACGAGGTCGGGCCGTTTGCGGGCGTCATCGCCCTCATCAGCATCATCGGCATCATGACCATTTTGCTGGCGGTGCTCGCCCTCGTGGTCGTCAACGCCCTTGCCGAGAGTCCCTGGGGCCTTTTCACCATCGCGATGACCATGCCCATCGCGGTCGCGATGGGTTGCGCCATGCGCTACGGCGGCGGCAAGGGGCTGGGCTGGATCAGCACGCTTGGCGTGCTCGCGCTGCTGGCGTCGGTGTGGGGCGGCCAGTACATCCACGGTTCGAACCTCGAGGCGTGGCTCACGCTGCAGGGCACGACCATTGCCTGGTGGATCATGGGCTACGGCCTGCTCGCCTCGATTTTGCCCGTGTGGCTCGTCCTCGCGCCGCGCGACTACCTCAGCACCTTCATGAAGATCGGCACCGTGGCCGCGCTCGGCGTGGCCATCGTCATCCTCGCGCCGACCCTCAAGATGCCGGCGCTGACCAAATTCATTGACGGCACCGGCCCCGTCTTCGCCGGCCCGGTCTTCCCGTTCTGCTTCATCACCATCGCCTGCGCGGCGGTGTCGGGCTTCCACTCCCTCATCGCCTCGGGCACGACCCCGAAGCTCCTCGCCCGCGAAAAGGACATCCGCGTGATCGCCTACGGCGCGATGGTGACCGAGATGCTCGTGGGCATCATGGCGCTCATCGCCGCGTGCGCCATGATCCCCGGCGAGTATTTCGCCATCAACATGAAGGGCGAGGCCGCGACGGTCGTCGCCAAGGTCACGGCGCTGGGCTTCCCGGTGACCGAGACGCAGATGTCCGACCTCGCCGCGAGCGTGGGCGAGAAGACCATGGTGGGCCGCGCCGGCGGCGCGCCGACCTTCGCGATGGGCATGGCGCAGATTTTCGCGGGCGTGCTCGGCAAGCACATGCTGCCGCTCTGGTACCACTTCGCCATCATGTTCGAGGCGCTGTTCATTCTGACCACGATTGACGCGGGCACGCGGGTGGGGCGCTTCATCGTGCAGGACATGCTGGGCTACCTGCACCGGCCGCTGGCGGACACGCGCTCCTTTGCGGGCAATTTCATCGGCACCACGCTCTTCGTCGCGGCCTGGGGCTGGTTCCTCTACCAGGGTGTGGTGGACCCGCTGGGCGGCATCAATTCGCTCTGGCCGATTTTCGGCGTGGCGAACCAGCTGCTGGCGGTCATCGCCCTGTCGCTCGGCACGACCGTGCTTATCAAGATGGGCCGCACGCGCTACCTGTGGGTGACGCTCGCGCCGCTGGCCTGGCTGCTGTCGGTCACGATGACGGCGGGCTGGATGAAGATCTTCAGCGCCGATCCGCGGCTGGGCTTCCTGAGCGCGGCGCGGGACTTCGCGGCGAAGATCGAGGCCGGCGGCACCGCCGCGCAGGTCAAGCAGTGGGGCCAGCTCCTGTTCAACAACCAGGTGAACGCGGTCGTCACCGGCACCTTCCTGGTCCTCGTGGCCGCCGTGGTGATCACCTGCGCGCGGGTGTGGTGGCAACTGCTGGCCGGGAAGCGGGCCCCGAACCTCCGCGAGGAGCCCTACGTCGCCGTGACGACGTGAACGGGCAGGGCATTAAGCGCAAAGACGCAAAGCTGCGAAGGAAGCGCGAAGGCTGAGGCCTGGATCATGTTTTTCACTTAGCGTGACCTTAGCACCTTCGCGGCTTTGCGCTTAATTTTACTCCCCCATCACCCCATGAGCACCCCGCGCACCACTTTGATTTCCGAACCGGCCCGCCGGCAGTTCCGGGAGGAAGGCTGGTTCCTGCTGCAGGGCGTCGTGCCTGCGGCGCATCTGGCGATGCTGCGCGAGGTCTGCATGCAGTTCATCGCCGCGCATGACGCGGAGATGGATGCGGCCGGCGTCACGCAGCAGGGTATCAACATCCGGGGCAACCGGTACTTCATCGCCAACCGGCACAAGGGCACGCGGCTGGCGGAGTTCATCTACAGCGACCTGATGGCGGAGGTCTGCCGGGCCACGCTCGGGGACAACGCGTACCTGTTCTGGGAGCAGTTTGTCGTGAAGGGCCCGGAGAAGGGCGCGAAGTTCAGCTGGCACCAGGATTCGGCTTATGTGGGCACCCCGCACCGGCCGTATCTCACCTGCTGGGTCACGCTCGATGATGTGACCGAGGCCAACGGCACGGTGTATCTCCTGCCGTACTCGCGGGCCGGCACACGTGAAGTCGTGCCGCATGCCAAGAACCCCGTGTCCAACGATTTGGAGGGCTACTTCGGTTCCGATCCGGGTGACGCCGTGATCGCACCGGCGGGGAGCATCGCGTGCTTCTCGAGCACGGTGCTGCACCGCAGCGGCTTCAACACGACGCCCCACTGGCGCCGGGTTTATCTCCCGCAATATTCCGCAGAACCGCTATTGAGGCCCGACGGCAAGCTGGCGGCGTTCGCCGAACCGTTTTTTGTGAACGGCGAACGACGGGACGGACGGAGCTGAGGTTTAACCACGGATTTCACGGATGGCACGGATGGATGCCAAGACAATGGCCACAAGAGGCGCAGAAGCCACATAATGGCCATACTGTTCAACAGGAGGCAGTAGAGGACAGCAGAGATAAGTTTCCTGCCCTCCGCTTACTCTGCGTGCTCCTGTAAAGTGGTTCGTGGATGGTCCTGTGCTTCTTGAGCCCTTTGAGGCCATCCCTGATCCGTGGCATCCGTGCAATCCGTGGTTAAAAATTCCGGCAAAAAAAGAGCCCCGGAATACCCGGGGCTCTTAAACTGAGAACTTAAAACTCCGTCTTATTCGCCGACGCCGTAGGCGGGGAGGACCTTGTCGACGCGGGACTTGTCGAGGCGGGCGTAGACGGGGATGCCGTTGTCGTAGGGGAGGGTGACTTCGCCCTGGATGAGGGGCTGGGCGTAGCGCAGGAACTGGAAGTTCATGGAAACGTTGTCCTCGTTGATCCACTCGCGGGGGAGCTTCTTCACGCCGTTGGCGATGTCGCTCAGCGGGGCGAGACCCGTCTCGACGGTGTAGTGATCGGCATCACCACGGAGCAGGGTGACCATCTTGTCGGTCTCTCCGCGGATGGCGGCGAGCACGGCGGCCTGGCCGGCCAGGGCGGCTTCGTCGGCATCCGTCTTGGAGGCGGCATGCGCGGCGGCGCGCTGGACGAGGCCGGGTTTGGCCACGCGGACCTTCACGCCGGGGAGGTTGGCCCCGATGATTTCGGCGAGGATGTCGCCGGCGCCGCCCAACTGGGCATGGCCAAAGGCGTCCGTCTTGCCGTCGGCGGCGACGTAGTTGCCGTCGGCGTCCACGAGGCCCTCGGCGACGACGATCGAGCAGAACTTCTCGCGCTTCAGGACGCGTTTGACGTCCTCGAGCACCTTGGCCTGGTCGAAGGGGATCTCGGGCAGGAGGATGATGTGCGGGGGATCGTGCGGGTGGTCGCGGCGCTTGGCGAGGGAGGCGCCGGCGGCGATCCAGCCGGCGCTGCGGCCCATGACCTCGATGATGGAGACAAGGTCGCCCTGGCCCATGGACTCGCTGTCGCAGGCGACTTCACGGACCGTGGTGGCGATGTACTTGATCACGCTGCCGTAGCCCGGGCAGTGGTCGGTGACGGCGAGGTCGTTGTCGATGGTCTTCGGCACGCCGATGAC
>JBIJDP010000131.1:0-6471 GCA_044344065.1 Opitutaceae bacterium | reverse complement strand
AGGAGACCCTACCCTACACCTTGACCGCCACCGGCCGCACATTGCCCCGCGTCAGCGAGGCGAACACCCCCGCCACGCACAACGCGGCCGAGATCGCGAAGGCCAGGCGCATCGCCGCGAGAAATTGACCGTGCACCGCCGGCGTGATCGGCGCCCGCCCCACGAATGCGGCCAGCACCGCCGCGGCAATGCCCATGCTCATGGTCTGGCCCAGCAGGCGCATGGTGCCGAGTGTCGCCGACGCGACGCCCTGGTCCTTCCGCTCGACCGCACTCATGACCGCGTTGGTGTTGGGCGATGAAAAAAGTCCGAACCCCGCCCCGAGCACGATCAACGTGCCAATGATGAAGGCCATCGAAGTGTCCGCGCCCAAAAATCCGAAGCCCACCAGACCCGCCACCGTCAGGCCCATGCCCGCCGAGGCCACGATGCGCGGTTCCACCCGGTCGGACCACCAGCCCGCGAGCGGACTCATCAATGTCATCATCACCGATTGGGTAAGCAGGACCAGGCCCGCCCGGCCGGGATCGAGTCCGCGGACATATTGCAGATACAGGCTCAGCAGAAAGGTCACCGCAAAAGTCGCGCTGTAGTTAATCAGGGCGGCGAGATTGGAACGGGCGAACACCGCATTGCGCGCCAGCAGGGTCACATCCAGCACAGGATGCGCCATGCGCCGTTCCCAGGCCACCAGCAGCGCAAACGTCCCCCCTCCCGCGGCCACGAGCACCAGTCCCATGAGGCCGGGCAAGGCCGACAGTCCCAGCATCACCGCCACCAAGGCCAGCCCGTACAGCGCGCTGCCCACGCCGTCAAAGCGTCCGCCCGTTCCCCCGGTCCACTCCCCCTTCAATCCGCGCCACGCCACCAACAACGTGGCCAGTCCGAAGGGCATGCAGGCCAGAAACACACTCCTCCAGCCCCAATGTTGGGTCAGAAACCCGCCGGCCACCGGTCCAATCGAAAGTCCGAGATAGACTGCGGCGGTATTGATCCCGATCACCCGGCCGCGCTCCTCCGGCGGATACACCGAGGTCAGGATCGCGAGTCCGGTGCTGAAAATCATCGCCGCGCCCACGCCCTGCAGCACACGGCAAATGATGAGCACCGCCGCACTGCCGGCCAGTGCGCAACCCACAGCCGAGAGCACAAAAACCGTCATGCCCGCCAAGAACACCCGCCGGCGCCCGACCATGTCCGCCAGCCGCCCGAACGGGATCAGGCACACCGCCGAGGCCACCAAAAAGGCCGTGGCCACCCAGCTCAATTGCACCGGATCCATGTGCAGCGACGTGCCGATCGCGGGCAGTGCGACATTGACCGATGAGCCCAAGAACGGTGTTAGCAATGAGGCCATCGTCGCCACCATGAGCGCCGACCGCCGGAGCGAAGGGTCTGACTCAGACTTCATTGGAAGGTGGATAATTCATGGCCGCGCCATCCCTGTCGAACCATTGCACGCAACCTGCGTTGACGATTGCCCTGGGTTGGCCCGGAGTGGTGGCGTGTCCATCCCGGCCTCCATACCTTCGTCGCAACACTTCCGTGGCGTGATGCTCATGCTGGTGTCGGCGTTGTGCTTCACCGCGAATGCCCTCCTGATCCGCGCCTTGGGCGCCGTGCAGGCGGTGGATGTCTGGCTGCTGGCCTCCGTGCGCTTTGTCGTCGGCCTGGCGCTGATCATGGCAATCTACCGGGTTGGCTCCGACGCCTTCCAGCCGCGGAATGTCTACCGCAACCGACGGCTCATCTCCCGCGGCGTGATCGGTTCGCTCGGCGTCTACGGCTATTACCTGACCGTCGTACAGCTTGGCGCCGGCCGGGCGACCTTCATCAACAACACCTATGTCGTGCTGGGAGCCTTGCTGGCCGTGGTCATGCTCCATGAGCGCTTCCGGCTGCTGCTCGCTGCCGGTGGACTGCTGGCCCTCGCGGGCCTGGCCCTGATCACCAATGTCTTTGCCGCCGGCGCCCAGTTAAGTCCCTACGATCTGCTGGCCATCGCCGTGGCCTTCGGCTCGGCCTACATCGTGGTCACCATCCGGCAGCTTCACGCCGAGGGTGAACACACCTCCACCATCTTCGCCGCGCAATGCGTGTACGGCCTGCTCCTCTGCATCGTTCCCGCCCTGCTGAGCTGGGCGCCCCACCCGCCGCTGGCCTGGGCGCTGATGCTGATCGCCGCCCTCAGCGCCGGCATTGGCCAGATCACCATGACCCGCGCCTTCCGCGACCTGCCCGTCGGCGAGGGCTCGCTGATGCAAATCCTCGTGCCGCTTGGCATCGCCGTGGGCGGAGTGGTTTTCTTCAGCGAGCAGTTCGCCGCCTACGAGATGATCGGCGCGGCCATGATCCTCGTCGGGACCGTGCTGCCGGCGGTCCGGCGGTGAGTCCGATGAAGGGCGGGTCTCCGATCCCCGCCTTTTCAACAACCTCGCTAGAATCATATCCTTCTCGTTCTCTTTCCCGGCTTGGATAGTGTACGCACGATTGCGACCGAGGGCGGTCGCGCTCCCAAGGCAGGGCTCCTCCTTTTCCAAGGTTACGGAGGACAGGTCGGAATCCCCGCCCTACATGCGACCCATCACTTCCCCGCCGCCGCCCTCGCCGCGCGCTGGCGTTCCTGCCACGGGAAATCCCGGGGCACCACGCGCGGTTTCTCGTAGGCCGAACCCATCGCGATATAGGCGCGTCGGAAGTCATCGGAATTGTTCGCCGGCGTGAAGTGCAGTGTGCGGCCGTTGTGAAAAGTTGCCCCGCCCGCCGGCAGCTCGCAGGCCACCACCTTGCCAAGATCAAAGGCGCCCGGCACCACCTCGAGTCCGGGGGTGAGGGGATTGTCGCCGATCGGACGGTGCGGCACGATTTCAAGCCGGTGAGATCCCGGCACAAAGCACATGCAGCCGTTCACTTTGGTCGCCGGCTGCAAGGGTATCCACACGCTCAGGCTCGAGTATTCCTTCGCCGGATCCCAGTACGCCTCGTCCTGGTGCCACGGCGTGGGCGCGGCGTTGTGCGGGGGCTTGTTGATGGCATGGTCGCCCATCATCTTCGTCTCGGCGCCGTGCAACTGCTTCATCATTGCCTTCAAATTGGCCACCATCTGGGTCTCCAGCAGCGCCGGCGCATACTTGCCCGGCTGCAGGATCTGCGGGATCGCCTCCTTCCGGCCCAGGGCTTTCGCGCCGGCCAGGTCGTACGTATCCTTTCCGGTCAGCTCCCGGTCCTCGTTAAAGAGCCGGTCGTAGATGCGCTTCACCGCCTCGATCTCCGCCGCCGGCATGATGGCCTCGATGGCGAGGTACCCGTGCTCCTGATAGAACGCGATCTGCTCCGCGGTGAGCAGGTGCGTGGGCGGGAGCGCGGCGGGGGCGCCGTAGTCGGGCACGGTGGGGGTGGTGGCGGGGGTATTCATCGCTCGACAGTATGCCGGCCCCGCGGCCATCTTGCGTCCAAGAATGTCGCCCAGTATGAAATCGAACATCCACCGGCGCGTCCCCAGCGCCCGCCAGTCGGGCCGCGTGGACCTGTTCGCCCGCGCGATCAACGTGCCCGGGGTGCTTGAGATCGGCAGCTACCACCACCGATCCGCCCAGCGCGGCCTGACCGGGGTCGCCCACGCCGGTTGCCTGGGCGTCTGTTTCCTCGCGCGCGGCGTGCAAACCTACCGGATCGAAGACCGCCTCTACCAGATGCAGGGCGGCGACCAGTTGGTGACATATCCGGGCGACTGCCTGGACACCGCGGACGCCCCGGAGGAAAAGGGCCGGCTGCATTGGATCCTGATCCGCATGCAGCCGTTGGACGCACCGCTGTTATTTCTCGAGCGTCCCGCCGCCATCGCCCTGCGCCAGGCCTTGCTGGCGTTGCCGGAGCGGCACTTTCCCGCGCCCCGCGAGGCGGCGGAACTCAGCAGTGCAATATTGAACACGCTGGTCCGCCGCCCGGTTGCGCTGCTCGACCGCATCGCGGCCGCCAACTTGGTGCTGCGCTATCTCTTCGCCACCTTGCGCGCGGGCCGGGCCGAAGTCGGCGGCGGGGTTTCGCCCCGGATCCAGCGCTGCCTCGCCCACATTGGCGCACATATTCGCGAGCCGCTGTACGTGTCGGCGGTCGCGCAGGCGGTGGGCCTCTCCGAGTCCCGCTTCAAGGCCCGCTTCCGGCAGGAGGTCGGCCTCCCGCCCGGTGAGTACATCCTGCGCGCCAAGATCGCCGCCGCCTGCACCGAGCTGCGCCGGCCGGGCTCCCGGGTCACGGACCTCGCCCATGCGCTGGGATTCTCCAGCTCCCAGTATTTCGCGACTGTCTTCCGCCGCTTCACGGGCTTGGCGCCCCGCGAGTACGGTACACGCCACGCCACCGCCGCTGAGCATCGCTCCCCTGGAGCCAAGTTGTAGGGCGGGAAATCCGCCCCCCTTTTTCGTCTCCACGCTGTATTCCAATCTTACTCGTTCTCTTTATCTTTCTCTTTCTCCTGCCTTGAGGATTGGCGCATGATTGGGACCAAGGGCGGTCGCAATCCTACGCAATCCTTTCGATCCGGAGAAAGAGAAAGATTAAGATTAAGAGAACGATTGGATTCCAGCACGGCGTAGGAAGGAAGGCGGGGTTCGGAGACCCCGCCCTCTCTACGCTAATGTGACTTGCCCTGCCGTCCACCGCCACCGCACCTTGGTCGCGTGAGTAAACCCACCCTCCTGCTCTGGGATATCGACGGCACCCTGATCGTTTCGCACGGGGCCGGATTCCGTGCCATGGAACGCGCCCTGCTGGAGCGTTTCGGCAAAAAATGCGACCTGCGTACCATCGACTGGGCCGGACGCACGGACAGTTGGATCGTGAGCGAGGTCCTGCGGACAGTCGGCCTGCCCGTCACGCCGGAGAACATCCACACGTACCTGGAAGGCTATCTGTCCCTGCTGCCGGTCGAGTTGAGCAGCGGCCGGCCGGGACAGTTGCTGCCCGGGGTGCGCGAACTGCTCGAGACCGTGCATCGTCATCCCACGATCCGGCAGGGACTGCTGACCGGAAACCTGATACGTGGGGCGGAACTGAAGCTCACTCACTTCAAGGCCTGGCATTACTTCGAGTTCGGCGCCTTCGCCGACGACAGCCCGCAGCGCAATGATCTCGGGCCGCACGCGCTGCGCCGCGCCCGGGAGAAACATGCCGCCGACTTTGTGCCGGAGCGCACCTACATCATCGGAGACACCCCGCATGATGTCGAATGCGGCAAAGTCATCGGCGCCCGCACCATCGCCGTCGCGACCGGCCACTACTCCCTGGCGGAATTGCAGGCCTGCGAGCCGACGGCCGCCTTCACCGACCTGGCCGACACCGCCGCCTTCCTGCGTTTGATCGAGAGTTGACCAAACGATCCACAAACTTTTGGCCGCAAAGAGGCGCAAAAATTCAAAGGCGAAGGAAACCGTGCATGCGCCTATAGGCGCGCGGGCGAGCCACAAAGACAGATTGAATTTTTGCGCCTTGTTGCGGCCATTCCGTCCGGGTCTGGTGTGCTTTCGCTAAGGCACGTTGTCCCCTTACTTCGCCCGTTTCTCGACGGAAGTGACCAAGCCGTTATCGAACACGATCCGCACGCGCTCATCCTCGGCCCCGTAGGTGGGCGTCTCGTAGGCCACACCGCCGGCATACGCTCCCGTGCCGTGGTACGAACCCATGCCCAAGCCGATGGAGAAACCCACCCTGCTCCCGGTGTAGGCCCAGACTTCGGACTTACCCTCCGCCGTGGTGCGCTTGTATTTCCGCACCGGCTCACCCATGGCGACCAACACCTGCTCCGGCGTGAAACCAATGTCCACCCGGCCCGCCCGGATTTTATCCCGCACGTCGGCCGGCCAAGCCTCAAACTGCGCCTGCCGCGTGCTGATGCGCTTGTCCAGGGTGTTGCAGCCCGACACTGCGATCAGCAATGCGGCCATAAAAATCATGCGCGATGGTTTCATGGGATGAATTTTGTTTGCGGCGGGTACTGTGCCACCTGCTCAATGACAGGGCAAACCCACAACTGTTCACCCCGCCCATGAAATCATTCTCCATCGCCCTCGGTTCGGATCACGCCGGTTTCCAATACAAGGAAGCCATCAAGGAAATGCTGCTGGCCGAGGGCCACACCGTGCGTGATTTCGGCACGCACTCCACTGAGAGCTGCGACTTCCCCGACTTCTGCTTTCCCGTGGCCCGGGCGGTGGCCGCCGGTGAATTTGAACGTGGCATTGTGCTGGGAGGATCCGGGAACGGTGAGGCCATCACGGCCAACCGCGTGAAAGGCGTCCGTTGCGGTGTCTGCTGGAACGAACAGGTCGCCATCTGGAATCGCTCCCACAACGACGCAAACTGCCTCTCCCTGGGTGAGCGAACCATCACCTTGGAAATGGCCCTCAAGATCGTCCGCGTGTGGCTCGCGACGGAATTCGAAGGCGGCCGCCACATCCGCCGCATCCAGAAGAT
>JBIJDP010000130.1:0-6505 GCA_044344065.1 Opitutaceae bacterium | reverse complement strand
TTTTGTTGCCCGAAGCGGGGCGCTGCTGACTGCTGGTGCGGTGGAGACCGGCAAACTCATCATCTTCGACTGCGACAGCACGCTGAGCGCCATCGAGGGCATCGACGAACTGGCGCGCGTGCGCGGCCCCGAAGTGTTCCGTCAGGTCGAGGCCATGACGAACGAGGCCATGAACGGCCGGATTCCGGTCGAGGGTGTTTTTGCGCGCCGGCTCGAGATCATCCGTCCGGCTGCGGCCGATGTGGCGGCGGTCGGGGCGCGTTACATCGCCACCGTGGAGCCCACCGCCCGCGCCACGATTGCAGCGCTCAAGTCACGCGGCTGGACGCCGGTCATTGTGAGCGGCGGATTCCGCCAGGCGATCCGGCCGCTGGCGGATTATCTGGGGGTGGAGCGGATCGAGGCCGTGGACCTGCATTTCGACGCGGCGGGGGAATACCGCGGCTACGACACCGAATTTCCGACGACCCGCTCCGGCGGGAAACCCCGGGTCGTCGCGGGCCTGCGGGTGGAACTGCAACCGACGCGGGTGATCGCCGTGGGCGACGGCGTGAGCGACCTCGAGATGAAGCCTGGGGTTGACCTGTTTGCCGGCTTTGGCGGTTATGTCGCCCGCCCCCTGGTCAAGGCCCAGGCCGATATTTTTCTGCAACGACTCGACGAACTCTTGCCGCACCTATGATCAAGAAACCCCATGTCATCCTGTGGCTGGTCCTGGCCATGCTGGTGTCCGGCGGGCTGCAGGCGGCGACGCCGGCCCCGGGCGCGGTACTGCCCATCCCGCTCGACGCCTATCATGACGCGGCGGATGCGGGTGTGCTCCAGGTGCTCAAGGCCCGCATGATGGCCGAGCCGTTCAACGTGGCGGCCAGCCTGATTTTTTTCCTCGCGGTCGTGCATACCTTTCTCACCGCGAAGTTCCGGCACTGGGCGCATGAGGTCGAGGCGGCCCACCATGAGAAGCTGAAACTCCGCCGCGAGAACATGCCCGACTCGGATGAGGATGGCTGGCCCGATGAAGTCAGTTTCAAGGGTCAGATCCTGCACTTCCTCGGCGAAGTGGAGGCGGTCTTCGGCATGTGGGTGCTCGTGCTGGCCGGGGCCATCACCTGGTTCAAGGGCTGGGACTCGATGGTGAATTACATTGGCGAGCAGGTGAATTTCACCGAGCCCATGTTCGTCGTCATCATCATGGCGATGGCCTCGACGCGGCCCGTGTTGAGTTTCGCCGAGCGTTGCATGCGGGCCGTCGCTTCCCTCGGCCAGGGTTCAGCCGGCGCGTGGTGGCTGTCCATCATGATCCTCGCGCCGATTCTGGGCTCCTTTATCACCGAGCCCGCGGCCATGACCATCGCGGCGCTGCTGCTGGCGCGGCAGTTTTACGAGCTCAAGCCCTCGCCGAAGTTCGCCTACGCCACCCTCGGCCTGCTCTTCGTCAGCATTTCGGTGGGCGGCACGCTCACGCATTTCGCGGCGCCGCCGGTGCTGATGGTGGCCGCGCCCTGGGGTTGGAACACCTCCTACATGCTCCTGCACATCGGGTGGAAGGCCGTCCTCGGCATCGTGTTTTCGACGGCACTGTTCTATGCCTATTTCCGCAAGGAGCTGGCGGATCTGGAGAAGGTCCGCGTGCAGGCCGAGCAGAATGCCGTGAGCCGGCCCGAGCGGGCGGTGCCACTCTGGATCACCGTGGTGCAGCTTCTGTTCATGGCGCTGACGGTCTATTTCGCCCATCACCCCGCGCTCTTCATCGGCGGCTTCCTGTTCTTTCTGGCCTTCGCGCAGGCCACCGCCCACCACCAGAGCAAGCTGGACCTGCGACCGTCGCTGCTCGTCGGCTTTTTCCTCGCCGGGCTCGTCATTCATGGCGGGTTGCAGGGCTGGTGGATTGAACCCGTGCTCAAGAGCCTGGGCGAGTTGCAGCTCTTCCTTGGCGCCACGATCCTGACCGCCTTCAATGACAATGCCGCGATCACCTATCTCGCGACCCTGGTCCCGGGTTTCACCGATGAGCTCAAGTATGCGGTGGTGACGGGCGCGGTCACGGGTGGCGGGCTGACCGTCATCGCTAACGCGCCGAACCCGGCCGGTCAGTCGATCCTCAACCGGTTCTTCCCCGAGGGCATTGCGCCCGGCGGACTCTTTGTCGGTGCGCTGATTCCGACGATCATCATGGGATTCTGCTTCATGTTGTTCTGATCGGAAGTAGGGCGGGTTTGTGACCCGCCAATTTATACGCCTTATCGCAGATGAAGCGTGCAAAGGCAGGTCAGAGGCCTGCCCTACTTACATCTCACTGCCGTAGGGCGCGGCGCAGTTCGGCGGAGGCCAGCAGGCAGTCGAGGAGATAGGCGCGGGAGCCGCCACGCTGCAGTTCGGCGGTATAAAAAGCCAGGCCTTCCGCGTCGGGTTCGCGATTGAACAGGGCTTGAAAGGCCGCGGTGACAAATGCCTCGGGCGAATGCCGCCGGTTTTCGTCGAGGAAATGCCGCACAAAGTCACGCAGGGGGCGGCCCTCCGCGGTGATTTCCGCCAGGGCTGACTCCGGGTCGTGACCAAGCCGTATGAGCAGGGCGGCGAGGGTGGCTTGGTTCCAGGCGGTGGAACGTACGCGGACGAGATCGGTCGCCGGCCGGCCGGCCGCGGGCTGGCGCACGGCGGTGATCCAGTAGTACTGGGTTTCCGCCCCCCAGGCATCGGCGACCGTGAAACCGCGGTCGGCGAGCACGCGGCGGATTTCGTCCGGGGTGTACCATACTCCGAGCCAGGTGTCGGTACCGCGCCAGAAGGGCCGGCGGCGTCCGTCCACTTGAAACTTGAACACGCCGCCCGCCTTGAGCGTGCGGGCCGCCTCGCTCACGTAGGTGGCGATCGCGCGTTTGGATGGGATGTGCTGGAAGACGGCGAAAGAGTAGACGAGGTCGAGTGAGGCCTCCGCGACCACGTCCAGACGGCCATGTGTGACATGGAGGGAAACCGCTGGCAGGTCGGCGAGCAGGGTGCGGCCCTGTTCGATCATGGCGGGGGCGATGTCCACGCCGATGACCCGGCTGGCCCGGGCGGCGAGCGGACGGAGCAGACGTCCGACGCCGCAGCCGATTTCAAGCACGGTGGCACGGCGGTCGAGTTCGAGGCCGTCGAGGATCAGGCCGTCGAGGTCCGGTGCGCCCGAGGCCCAGAACTGGGCATCGCTGCCGGCATAGCCGCGTCCGATGTAGCCCTGCGGATCGGTTTGGGCGCGTTCATTCCATTCTCGCTGCATGCGGCGGGCAGGATCCAGCCACCGGCTGACGAGCCGGCGCCAGAAACGGGGGCCGCCGATGGGGGAATGCATGGAAGGGCGAGACAGGCAGTCATGACCGGCTCAGTCGAGCCGGTTATGGGTTATTGGTGACGGCTTATGGGCTATTGGTTATTTTCGGAGCAAGCAGGTGGAGGTGTGTTATGGGTAGGGTCCGGCCTCCGGACGGACCCTACCCATAAAAAGGCGGGCACGTTGCCGTGTCCGCCGGAGGAATCCTGATCGGATGCCGCTTACGGGAACAACCCGCGGGCGATCTTGGCATCCGCGACGCGCTGGATGCCGAGGGTGAGGGCGGCGAGGCGGCGGCTGAACTTGAATTTACGCTTCTGGAACTCCACCGAATCCTTGGCGCGGTCGAGGATGGCATACATCTTCGTCAGCACTTCCTCACGGGTCCAATAGTAGTTCTGCAGGTTCTGGCACCATTCGAAGTAGGAAACGATGACACCGCCGGAATTGCAGAGCACGTCGGGGATGATCTCGATCTCCTCGCGGGCATCGATGATCTTGTCGGCCTGGTTGGTGGTGGGGCCGTTGGCGCCTTCCGCCAAGATGCGGCATTTCAGGCGGGGGGCGTTCTGGTCCGTGATCACGCGTTCCAGGGCACAGGGCGCCAGCACGGTGCATTTCAATTCGAGCAGGTCGGCGCTGCTGATTTCCTCGCCGCCATCGAAGTCCTTCAGCACCCGCTGCGAACGGACGTAGTTGAGGGCCTTTTTGATGTCGATGCCCTTGGGATTGTAAATGGACGCCGTGTGGTCGCCGATGCCGATGATTTTGGCCCCGTAGTTGTCAAGGGCGGCGGCGGTCTCGCTGCCGACGTTGCCGAAACCCTGGATGACCACGGTGGCCTTTTTGACGGGGATCTTCAGGTCGGCCAGGTACTTGGTGACGAGATAGGCGACACCGGCGCCGGTGGCCTCGCGCCGGCCCTGCGAACCGCCGATCGAGATCGGCTTGCCGGTGACGATGCCGGGTTCGATGTGGCCAACGTGGTTGGAATAGGTGTCCATCATCCAAGCCATGATCTGCTCATTGGTGCCGACATCCGGCGCCGGGACGTCCACATGGGGTCCGATGAAAGGAATGAGCTCCTGCATGTAACGCCGGGAAAGGCGTTCCAACTCGCCCAGGGAGAGCTGGTTGGGATCAACGATGACGCCGCCCTTGGCGCCGCCGTAGGGCAGGCCGACCAGGGAGGTCTTCCAACTCATCCACATGGCCAGCGCGGCGACCTCGCCGAGGGTGACGTTCTGGTGGAAGCGGACGCCGCCCTTGGCCGGGCCGGTGGTCAGGTTGTGCTGGACGCGGTAACCCTCGAACACCGTGATGCTGCCGTCATCGCGCTTGATCGGCAGGGCGACCGCGAAGGTGCGCCGGGGATACTTGGTGCGATCGCGGATGTGCTCCGGGAGATTGATGGCGTCGGCCGCCTTGTCGAACTGGCGACAGGCCATCTTGAATACATCCGAGTCATAGAGGGATGAAATGATGACTTTAGACATGGAACAATTTCTAGGGGTGAGGTTTTTGGGATTTAACCCTGTCTTTGATTGCGCGCAGCTTGGTTGAAGCCCCCGGCATTAGCAATTGGCTTCCGGATGGGAACGGACTTGAATGAAGCCGGCTTATCCTCCTGACGTTGCGTATTCATACATGGCTGTGCTACTTAAATTTGCTCGCTGGGTGCTCGCCAAGGGCGCAGTGGCACTTGGCATCATCATCTTAGGCCTTTCGGCGTATGGCCTTTGGCTGTTTTTGCGGGACAACGTGGACTTCGACCTGCGGCACAATGAGTTTGTGCGGGCGCTGACCGGGGAGCGCGCGCAGGTGCAGGCGGCGCTGGGCGATGTGCAGAAACGGCTCGACCAGACGACGGCCGCGATCACCGCCACAAAGGAGCGGATCAGCCAGATCGACAGCGTGCGGGAGCGGCTGAAGGCCCTGGAGAGCACCTGGGACCGCGTGATCGGCAATCCCGAGCAGCAGGAATCGAATGCCGCGCAATTGAAGCGATTGGAGGAAATGCGGGCGGAAGCGGTGGCCACCCTGGAGCAGCGCCAGACGGAACTGACCCGCACCACCTGGGAAAAGGACGGGCTGGGCATTGCCCTGGGCCGGCTTGATATCCGGCTGAAGGAGGCCGAGGCGCAGCGGTCCAAGGCCGCGCACTACCTGCTGGATGCCTGGGAGCGCTCCAAGGTCTGGATCATCACCGCGTTGGTGCTGTATTTCTTCGGCCCCACCGCCAGCAAGTTGCTGATGTATTACGGCTTTGCCCCGCTGGTCATGCGCGGCCGGCCCGTCCGGCTGTCGGCCGGGATGGAAGCGGTCCCGGAGATTGCCGAAAGCCGGGTCGCCCTGAACCTGACCCTGCCACCGGGTGAAAAACTGTGGATCAAGGAGCGCTTCCTGCAGACCGCCGATGAGGGCATGCAGCGGAAGACCCGCTTCCTGCTGGACTGGCGGATTCCCTTTACCTGCCTCGCCAGCGGCTTGATCGAACTCGTGGAAATGCGCAATGCGGGCACAGCGATCACGCGCCGCGTCACCCTTTCGAACGAGGCCAATCCGAACATCGAACTGGCCGCCATCTCCCTGCCGGCGGGCAGCGCACTGATCCTGCGGCCGAGTTTTCTCGTGGGCGTCGTTGCCGGGGCGGGGGAGCGGCTCGTCATCCGCCGGCGCTGGCAGCTGTTCCGCTGGCAGGCCTGGGTGACGCTCCAGTTCCGGTTCTTCGAATTCGCCGGTCCGTGCCGCCTCGTCATCGCCGGCAACCGCGGCATCCGCGCCGAGCATCTGACTGCAGCCGGCACGGCACGGCGCACGAACCAGGACTCGACCATCGGCTTCACGCCGAACCTCGATTACCTGCCGGTGCGGGCCGAGACTTTCTGGGGTTACTACCGCGACATGAACCCGCTGTTCGACGACCTGTTTTCGGGCCAGGGAATATTCCTTTGCCAGCAGGTCTCCGCGACGGGTGACGCCAGCGCGGCCCGCAAATTCTGGGCTGGCATGTGGGGTGGCACGCTCAAAGCCTTCGGGCTTTGAACATGACCAAAAGCAATCCGGGCATCCTGTTTGACTGGGATGGAGTCATCATTGATTCGGCGGCGCAGCATGAGGAGAGCTGGGAACGGCTCGCGGCCGAGGAGCGGAATCCGCTGCCGGCCGACCACTTCAAGCGCGGCTTCGGGC
>JBIJDP010000129.1:0-6514 GCA_044344065.1 Opitutaceae bacterium | reverse complement strand
TCAGCATGATTGTCCAGATTGGAAAGATCATCCCCCGGCTCACGCAAATGTAACCTTACGACCAAGATGAAGCGATGAACCGCAATAGGCTCGATTGGGCTGGGGCCAACGGTGTGGCAGTCAACCAAAGCCCCGGTCGGGCGAATGCATCAGCGCCGCGGCATGGAGTCCGTTTGCTCAGCCCGACCGAAGCGAAGCGGTGTTTACCTTGATTCCGGGGTCTTCCAATCAGCCGTCTCGCGCCGCCCCTTCCACCGCCGTGCGCATCGCCTGTACGTCGCGGATGATCATCGCGTCGTCACCCATGGCCTTGGGGTTGCGGAAGCGCTCGAGCAACTCCCCGAGCCCGGCCGGCCACTGGCCACCGTTAGCCTCCCGCAGCAGCCGCAGCTTTTCCCATTCCTCGAAGCCGTCGCGCAACATTTCCCAGCGCACGGAACTGCGCGGGCCGGGATAGAGGAGAAATGTGTCTCCCGCGGGGAGATAGTGGTGGTACGGATGACCCCAGTAGGTCGTTTCGCGCAGCGGGTTCTCCGGCCAGGTCGTCCACGCCCAGCGGAGAAAACCGTCGTAGCCGTTCACCGCGGTGTAGTAGCCGATCCACACCGCCTCCGCCGGCGGACTCGTGACAAAGGTGTTGGGTCGCTTGGGATCGAGGCACACGTAGAAGGTCGTGATGCGACCCTCGGCACGGCGCGCGGCGATGTCGCGCAGGAGCTCGTCGCTGGCGTGGTCAAGGATGATGCTGAACTCCGCCAGATCGAGACCGGTGTAGTGCGAAGGCGCCTGGTTGCCGGCGAGACTGATGCGCAGGCGCGGGGCATTGGCCCGCACCAGTTCCGCCATGGCCTTCATCATCGGCGCCGGCGCCTCGTCCACCGCCAGCCGCGTCCGCTCCAGCCAGCCCTTAGCATCGAGATGTTTTTCAAAGTCGCGCAGGAACGGCGCCCAATACTCGGTAAATTCCGGTCCCGCCGTATCGCACAGAAGAAAACGCTCATCACCCGTCGCTGCGTCGGTGTAATACAACCGCCCCGACCACGTGAGCAGCGAGTAGCAGTTGATCTGCTTGCTGATGCCGCAGCTCATCGCGAACTCCACGTAACGGTCGAATACCGAGTAATCGAAACGCCAGCTGCCATCGGGCAGCCGCACGTGTTCCACCATGGAACGGTAATCATCGTAGTCCCGCCGGCCCCACGGCCGGTCGGTGAGCGTCGTTGTGATGATCTTCTGCCCGCCGCGCGCCAGTTCCTCGAGATACGGCCGCATCACCTTGAAATGTTCTTCGCTCCACGGCTCGACGTCGTGCCAGCGCGCGATCGCCCACGGGTGCTGCCAGAGGTCGAGGTGAAACTTCCAGTCCGCCGGCGTGGGCAGCGTCGCCGACAGAACCTCGAGTTCGAGCGGAAACTCGAACGCCTCCGTGTCATCCGCGCGCACGGTGATCGTCCCCTGATACTTCCCGGGCGCCACGTCACGCGGCGTCTCGACTGTCAGCCAAAGCACGCGGTAAGAACCCGCCGGCATGGCGATGCGGCCAGCATCATCGAGAAGGTCGCCGGCCAACGCGCCATCAGCGTGCACCTGCTTCACGAAGCGAATGGTCGCAGGTAGGGCGGGTCCTTGACCCGCCTTGGTGACGTTCGCCGCCCCGGGAGTGCTCGCTCGGCGCAGGTCGGAGACCTGCGCTACGGGGTGCAGCGCCGATACCTCCGCGCGCAGACCTTCGCGGGGTCCATCGGTCCAGACGACGAACTGTCCCGCCACCCGTTCGCCGCGCCAGGCGGTGGCCGACCACTTCGCGGGGCCGTTCACCACCGGCAGATCAGCCGTGATCACCCGCCGGTGCACGTCCATCACCGCCCCGGACAACATGCGCGTGACCGGACGGGCATAAGCGTCGATTTCCAGCAGGAGCACGCCTTCCTCGGGTTTCGACGCACCGGTGACTGTCAGGCGCAACGACTTGATCGTGACGGCCGCTGGCAAAACCAACGGCTCCGTCCGTAACATTGCCGACGTCGTATTTTCACGCCTGTCCACCAACGTCTGCCACTCGCCGCCCTCCAGCATTCCCTCAATGAAGTATTGGTAGGTACGCCCGCCCGAGGCAAAAAACGACAGCCGGATCTCCGCCAACGTGCGCGCTTCCGGCAGATCAAAGCGAATCCACGCGGGCAACGTCTTGCTCGCCCAGTGCAGGATGTTATCGTCCACGTTGCCGTTGTTGGCGAACTCCGGAACCTGCCCCGGCTCAAAGTGCGACGCCGTCACCACGGCATCCGCCAGCACATCACCCGCCAGCGGTGAAGCCTGCATCGGCGCCGCCGGCTCCCGCTGCAGGGAGCGAGGGGAAAACTTCTCCGGTTCGGCCGCCCGCAATATCCACGACGCAAGCAGAACCAGGACAACAGCAAGACGAAGCGGGGGCATGGGGTGACATTGGTTTTCCGATGGAAGCGATCAATTGGATTTCGCCGCCCCTACATCGGAATCCGGAGTGTTGGCCGCAAAGAGGCGCAAGATAGTGTCCGGCTTCCTCGCCCTCCCGTGCGCCTATAGGCGCCTCGGCCGTTGCATCCGCCGACGGAATTTGTGCCTTTTTGCGGTAAAAATTCAGAAGGGAAAATCCCCGGCGGCCGGCTGGACGGGTTTCGCCTCGACCGCCTTTTCCGCCACCTCATGACGGCGGCGGCCGGTGACCTTGATCGCCTTCTCCGGCACGACCGGACACGCGAACTCGCACGCCCCGCAGCCGATGCACAATTCCGCCTTCACTTCCGGCAGCCGCAGGTTGCCGCGATACGGCACGGTGTCCACGGCCTTGGTCGGGCAATGCTCCGAGCACGCGGCACATTCGGTGCCGTCGCGCTTCACCACGCACAAATCCACCTGCAGGACCGCCCGCCCGATGCGCGTCACCTGCTTCTCCGGCAGGGCGAGTCGCGCGATCGCCCCGGTCGGGCAGACCTCGCCGCAGCGGATGCAGTCGTAGTTGCAGAACGACTTATGAAAATCCAACCGCGGCCGCAGCCAGCCGGTGAAGCCGTATTCGAGTTGTGCCGGTTGCAGCACGTGCGTCGGACACGCGCTCACGCACAGATGGCACGCGGTGCAGCGGTTCAGGTAGCGGTCCAGACTCTGCGCGCCGGGCGGACAAACCGCGGTGCTGGCATTGGGATCGGGCGGCGTTGCCACCGTGGTGGTCAGTTCCGGCACCGTCCGCGCCGTCATCACGGCCGTTGCCCCGACCAGGAAAGTCCGCCGCCCCGGATTCGCCGGGAGGGAGTGTCGCGATGCGGTGGGTTCCAATTCGGGCTCCCCTTCGGTATCCCTCTCCTCGGATTCTTCCTCCACGGCGGGCGCCGGGGTCCACGCATAGTCATGGACGACGCCATGCTCCTCGCAGGCGCTGATGCAGTTGAAACAGGCCACGCAGCGCGAGGCATCGATGGTCCCGGCGCGCAGGTCGATGCACTGGGCCTTGCAGGCGCGCACGCAGTCGCCGCATTTCACGCACGCCGCCCGCCGGATGGACAGGCGCCAGGCGGCTTTCCGCGCCACGAGCCCCAGCACGGTGCCCACCGGACAGACCGTGTTGCAAAACAACCGACCGCGCCACAGGGCGAGTCCCCCGACGAGCAGAAGCATGGTAATCGGCAGCACGACCGCACCTAACTCCAACCAGGGCAGCTCGACCCGATACAGCAGCGGAAACTCCAGCCACTCGCCCAAACCGACGAGGGCGTTATTCACCCGCACCACCAGCGGACGACACAGCCCGGTCACGATCCGGCCGAATTGACTGTAGGGATCGAGCAGCGCGAGGGTCAGGCCGCCCCAACCCGCAAGAATCCCGGCGAGAGTCAGACCAAGGAAACCATAACGCAGCCAGTCGTGCGGCTTCGCCGGGGGCAGTTTCACCGCCGACCCGTGCGCCCATGCGCCCAGCCGGGCGATCACATCCTGCAACACCCCCAGCGGGCAGATGACCGAGCAGTAAACCCGCCCGATCAGGAGGGTTAGAATCAGGATGCCAACAAGGACCGCGACCGCGGCCAGCCCCAGTCCCGTGGCGGTGCCGATTGCCGCCGGCACGAATTGCACGGACGCCAGCCAGTGACCGACCTTGGCCGGCACGGCATCACGAAAATCCAGCAGCGCCACCGTCAGGCCGCCGCCGATCAGCAGCGCTCCCGCCACGCGCAAGGGCTTGAGGCGGAGCCGCCACATATGGTCTCAGGCGAGCGCGAGCCGGCGGATGTCCACCGCCCCGAGATCGATCGTGCCCAGACCCATCTGCCCCGCCACCTGCACATGGCGCACGTCGGCCGGCGCATGGCCGAGCAGCCGCGCGGCGGCGGCATCGATGGCGACGATATCGGTCGAGGCGAGCAGCGTGCGCATGAGCACCACGTCGTCCGCGCTCCGGCCGCGGGGACCGTTGCGCACCATCGGATGGTAGGCGTCGATGATGTTCAGCGTCGGCTTCACCACGGTCACGAAGTCCGCGATGCACTGCGGCATGTCATTGGTGTGATAGTAACGGCGGTCCCAGACCACGCCCATGAGGTTCTTCATCGCCGCCGTCATGAGCGCGCCGCTGTGGTGCTTGAGCACGGGCACGTTGATGAACACGTCGCTGTCGAGCACGAGCCCGTGCACCTTGGCGCGGCGCAGCTTCACGCCGTGCGGAATCTCGATCTCGCGGTAGAGGCTCTGGTCCTTGCCGTTGATCACTTTCGCACCGGCCGCCTCCGCGGCGGGGGCGATGCCGCTGTTGGCGTAGCAGCGCTGCCACTGGTCGCA
This sequence comes from Opitutaceae bacterium, assembly GCA_044344065.1. Lineage (GTDB taxonomy): Bacteria > Verrucomicrobiota > Verrucomicrobiia > Opitutales > Opitutaceae > UBA2377. Next base: position 1,702 of record JBIJDP010000129.1, on the reverse strand, counting down.
GGTGTTGTCAAAAATGCTCACCGAACTGGCACCCGCCCCGAGGCAGAGCGTCACCAGCCGGCTGACAATCTCCGGATGCGTGTTGCCCGCGCGCTCCGGCGGCACGTCCCAGCCGATGTTGGGCTTGATGAGGACGGACTGACCCGGGTGCACAAAGGCGCCGATGCCGCCGAGCTCGGCCAGGGCGCGGTCTAGCATGGGCACGCGCTCGCCGTCGCGCACCGCGACCAGCACCGGCCGTGGGCCGGTCGCAGTCGCAGGGGGAGCGGCGGTGTTCTTCTCTTCGGCGAACAGCCCGGACAGCCCGGGCGTGGAAAGCACGGCCCCGAGGGCGAGACCGGTTTTGAGAAAATCACGGCGGCTTTTCATTGGTTAAAGGAGGGCGCGGTGAGGCGTGAAAACTATGAGGCGAAACAACCGTCAGGCGGTTTCCCACTCATGCACTCTACACCCGCCACCCGGTCGCAGCACCGCATGGCTTGGCGAAGGCGCCGCGAAAATTGCCCCGCCCCGCTCGGCCTATCCGCCATTTCCCCACGGCCCTCCATGCTTTGTCACTTAATACGTGACAAAGCTCCCTGAGTTCCCGCGGGCCGCCGGATGGATTGTCACGTATTACGTGACAAAGCGCCCAACCCGCTCTCGCCAACGGGCCGGCTGCAGCGGCCGCTTCGGGTCTGATTGGAATTTTGCAAGCACGCCCTGACACAAATCCGTTAAGTGCCTGGGCCGCCGCCCGGAATTCCATCTTTGCCGCGGATTACACGGATAGACGCGGAGGACAGAGGCATTAGCCGCGACTATCCGCATGATCCGCGGCAAAGGTTTCGCCCCGTCCCCGCCAGCGAGAAGTGCCGTACACAAGACCTAAGGGAGTGTGTTAATAGCTCCACTCCAACCGCCAGCGATACACGGTGCGCCGGGCGTGCCGGGTGCCCGTGATCTCCGTGCCGACCGTGCCCTCGTGCGGGTAAGCGGCGACAAACCGTTCCGGTTGCAGGCGAAATTGCGTGCCCACTTCCGGCTCAAGGACAAGCCGCGCCCGGCAGCCCGGGCCGCGCAGTTCAAAGTCCGGGCCACACGCGGTCACCTTGGCCCAAGTGTGCCAGTGCCAGGTGATTTCATCGGGCGAGCTGAGTTCAATCACGTCCTCACCGGTCAATGCACCGTCGGATCCAACCTGCAAGGTCCGCGTATGCCGGCGTACTCCCAGATGCGGAAGGCAGGCCGCCGCAAGTTCGCAGCGTATCCGCACTTTCGGACCATGCCGGGTCACGACCGGCGCGGGTGGAATAAACGCCTCCTCAATGAAATCCGGAAACCACACGCAACTGTCGCCGATTTGTCCGCGGCCGCCAATGGTCACGAGGTTGTGCAACGCCGTATCGCGCCGGTAGAGCGGGCCCGGTCCGCTGCCGACAAAGGTGCCGCCGCGCCAGACGAGGATCGCGCCGTTGCACGGATCCGAATGTCCGTAACCACCAACCTCACCTGCCGCCCGACGCTGCCAGCCGAGCGGAGCGCCGCTCCGCAGCGTAACGAGCGTATCGCCATGGCGCACAAAGACCTGGCCGCCGTCGGGGAATGATTCGACACCGTCCTCCACCACTGGTCCCACCTCTGTCATTGAACTGATGCCGGCCCCATATCCCGAAGCTACGAGCGGGAGCGAGTGGAGAACACGCCGTCCGCGCAGCCTCAG
>JBIJDP010000127.1:0-6525 GCA_044344065.1 Opitutaceae bacterium | reverse complement strand
CCTTCACCAGTTCTTCTCCGAGCGGCGGTAATTGGCGGGCCATCCTCTTTTCTTGCACACATTAAGCCTGCTTTGGAAGCGTAAAAGCTAATGGCTATTGGTATAATCCCTAATCTGGCCAGAGGCGGCAGCAGTATAGGCAGCCCGCTGGCGGGCGCGGGTTGGGCGCGAGCAAGCTCGCTGACCTACCGAATCGGCATTTGGAAACACATCCTTGCTCGCGAAGGCCTGGGGAAATCAGTCGCGAACGACCTCGCGGCCTCAAGCCGCTCCTACAGTCGGACTTTCGGAGCGTTCGCTATCACGACCTGACGGCCGGAGCTCTGCAATTGTTCGAGCGAGCCCTGCGGGCACTTGCCGTCGGTGATGACCACGTGAATCGCATTCACATCGAGCACCTTGCACAGGGCTCGCTGTTCGAACTTCGAGCTGTCCACGAGCAGGTAGAGTTTGGCGCAACGGCCGGCCATCAGCTGCTTGATGCGCAGCGTGGCGATCGAGGACTCGTAGGTGCCCTCGGCGGCCACAAAGGCCTTGGTGGACATGAACGCGGCATCGACGAAGAACTTGGCGCAGGCCTCCTCGGTCAGGGTGCCGACGAAGGAGGCGCTTTGCGGATCATACTCCCCACCGAGGCAGATCACCTTGGCGTGGGGCGTGCGGCCGACCTCGATGGCGATGAGCGCGGAATTGGTGATGACGTTGAGGGCGAGCTCGGACTTGGCGATGAGGCGGGCAAGCTCGATGCAGGTGCTGCTGCCATCGAGGAAAAGCGTCTGCTCCGGCCGGATGAACTCCAGGGCGCGGGCCGTGATGGCCTCCTTTTCGGCGCGGTTGGTGTCGATGCGCGAAAGCAGCGACGTCTCGTAGAGGAAACGCGGGGCGTTCGAGCGCTGCGCGCCGCCGAGGGTCTTGATGAGCGCGTTGCGCTGGGCGAGGACCTCGACGTCGCGTCGCACGGTCATCGACGATACGTCCAGCAATTGCTCGAGTTCCTGGTAGGTGCAGGCGCCCTTGGCCTGCAGCACGTCCAGGATTTTCTGTTGGCGCGGAGTCACGCGGAGAGGCTGTAGGGGAACGACCGGGCGCTCAAGTGGCGAGGAAGCCCCCGTCCACCGGCAGGCAGGCGCCGTGGATCATCGCGGCGTGCGGGCTCAGCAGGAAGGCCACGGCGCTCGCGACATCGTCGGGGCGGGCGAAGTGGCCGAGTGGAATCTTGGCGAGCATCGGGCCGCTCTTGGCGGGATCACCCCAGGCCATTTCACCCATGGGCGTGAGCGTGACGGTGGGATTGAGGGCGTTGACGCGGATGCCATGCGGGCCGAGTTCGAGGGCCATGACGCGGGTGAGGGCATCGAGGGCGCCCTTCGAGGCGCAGTAGGCGGCGTGGTCGGTGAGCGCGGCCAGCGAGGCCTGGCTTGAGAGGTTGACGATGACGCCGGCGTGACGGCGGGCGATCCAGCCGCGGGCCACGGTTTGGGCAACCACCAGCGCGGCCCGGACATTGATGGCCATGGTGCGGTCAAAGGCCTCGGGGGTCGTTTCGAGAAACGGCTGGGGGACGGAAATGCCGGCGTTGTTCACCAGCAGGTCCACGGGTCCCGCACGCTCGATCGCCGTGCGGGTGGCCGCGGCATCGGCGAGGTCGCAGACAATGGATTTCCCGCCGATCTCGCGCTGGAGGGAGGTGAGATCCTCCGCCGTGCGACTCAGCGCCACCACCGTGGCGCCGTCGCGGGCGAGCATCTGGGCGATGGCGCGGCCGATGCCCTTGCCGGCGCCGGTGACGAGGATGCGCTGCCGATCGAAGCGGATGTTCATGGCATGGCGATCTGGATTTTCACGCTGGCCGGCGGCGGGGCGCTGGCCAGGTCGAAGGCGGCGATGGAGTCCGCGAACGGATAGGTGGCGGTGATGAGCGGCCGCACATTGATCTTGCCCGCATCCATGAGCGCCAGGGCGCGCGGGAAGACATGGGCGTAACGGAAAATCGACTCGATGCTCGCCTCCTTGATCTGCGCGGCGACCAGGTCGAGCGGCACCGGAGCGCCGGGCATGCCGATGAAGACGACCCGTCCGCCCGGGCGGAGCGGGCCGAAGACACTGGCGGCGGCGTTCACATTGCCGGAGGCTTCGAACACGAGATCGGCGCCCCAGCCATCGGTCTGCGCGGCCACGACGTCCTCCAGTTTGGTGTCACGGACATTGACGGGAGTGATCGGGCCGAGGCTGGCGGCGAGGTCGAGTTTCGGCTGCTGGACATCGGCGAGGATGATGCGGCTGCAGCCGCCGGCGAGGGCGGCGAGGGCGGTGAGGACGCCGATGGGCCCGGCGCCGATGACCACGGCGACGTCACCCGGGGTGATGCGCGCCTTGGTGGCGGCGTGCAGGCCGACGGCGAGGGGCTCGACCATCGCCGCCTCGGCGTAGCTGACGCGCTCGGGCAGCTTGAAGGTGAAGGCGGCGGGATGGACCACGGTCGGGCGCAGGCAACCGTGCACCGGCGGCGTGGCCCAGAAGCGCACGGCCGGATCCAGATTGTAGAGGCCGAGGCGGGTGGCGCGGCTGCGGGGATCAGGCACGCCCGGTTCCATGCAGACGCGGTCGCCCTGCTTGAGCGTGGTGACGGCGGCGCCGGTTTCCAGCACCACACCGGCGGCCTCGTGTCCGAGCACCATGGGCGCCCGCACGACGAAGGGCCCGATCGCACCGTGCTGATAGTAATGCACGTCGCTGCCGCAGATGCCGACGGTGTGGATGGCAATGCGCACATCGTCGGGTCCAAGGGTTTCTTCAATCGCGATGTCGCGGAGCCGCAACTCGTGTTTTTTTTCAAGGACGAGGGCTTGCATGGAAATTCTAAGGATGGATCTGCCGACTGACGAAACGGTGCGCCTGGCCGGGGCCAGCCAAGAGCGGGCGCCCGTCCTCAGCAAATCATTCCGCGCTTGGCCGCCCGGCCGTGGCCGATGGGATTTTTCCCGATCCAGCGTTCGTCCACGGGTTCAGAGGCCGGCTGATAACGGGTGTCGGTGGAAAAACGGAAAAAGTCGGTCTGGTTGTCCAGGCTGGCGTGCACCGTGGTCATGCCGAAGATCAGGATGTCGCCCATGCGGTACTCGGTGCTCAGCCAGCGGCCGCCGAGATGTTCGCGCAGGCTGTAGGGGTTGTTGGAGAGCACGCCGCCCCATTTCCACGGGATCTTGCCCGATTCGATTTTTTCCGCCTCGGGCCGGTTGGTGCAGTAGGTGTCAACGTCGCGGTTAAGGTAGTTTTTCAGGCGCACGGCCTGCAGGTGGGAGCCTTCCAGCACCATCAGGCCGCCGATTTCATAGGAGATGTCGCCGTAGGGCACCCAGGCGGTGCAGAGCCTCGAACTGCCGCGGCCCATGTAGACGGTGTCGCAATGCGGGTCGGTCCCGAAGCCCTTGCCCATGGTGCGGACCCAGGTGAAATCAAAATGCCGGACGGCGTCGGCGAAGAAGGCGCCGAACCATTCCAGGATCCGGCCGGAGTAGAGGAGCTGCTGCATGCCCCGGTTGCCCTTCGAGATGGAATTCATGAATTCCACGGCGAGACGCGGATCGGCGAGGAACTTCAGGTCGGCGTCCGCGCGCTTCACCGCATCCATGGCGGGATACGCCGGATCGAGCAGGTTTCTTTCCGCCAGGACCTCAGTGATGCGGGCGCGCGCGGCGCGGACCAGCGCAGGATCGAGGAAACCCGGGATGAACAGATAGCCATCGGCGGCAAAGCGCTCCCGCAGCGCAGGGATGTCGTTCACCACGTCATCGGACCGGCGCAACTCGCCGAAAGAGTGGGGCGAAGTGTCCAGTGCATGACCTTTGGCCAAAAGGCGCGGCAGCGTCGTATTCATATGGCAGGGGCGGCTATATGAGAAAAATTCAAGAAAGCGTTGTGATTAAATAACAGGCTGCTCCGAGCGTCAACCGGTAAGTTCCCTCGTGATCGTTACAGGCTCCGGTAGGTCAGCGCCCTGGCGCGCCCAATCCGCGCCCGCGAGCGAGCTGTCCTACAAGTAGAACCGCTGGCGGTTCGCAAAAGCCGTACCGCCGTGATGGTCTGGTCCTGATGAAACCCCGGTTGCTGGCCCTGGTTGCACAGATGTGTCTGGTGAGTTTCGTGCAGGCGGGGTCGCCGCCAGAGGCGCCCGCCGACCGTCCGGTGATCGTGACGGTTTTGGGTGAACCGCGCTACATGCACCGGCACTATGAGTCGGAAGTGGAGGATGCGTCGGAGGAGTTGCAGAAGATCTACCAGACGGGATGCACGGGCGAGATCGGCCTGCGCGTATCCGGGTTGAAGGATGAGCCCCACCGGGTGCACCTGGCCTACACCGAGATGGCGATGGGCGAGCCGGCGCGCCGGGTGTTCGACATTTTGCTCAACGGCCGGACCGTGGCGAATGAAGTGTGCACGTACCACCGGGTGGGCATGCGCCGGGTGCTGGCGTTCGATTTCACCGTCGCACCGCAGGACGGCGTCATCACCTACGAGCAGCGCCGGAGCGTGCCCGAGGCGGATTTCCCGCTCTTTTGCCTCCTGCAGGTTTTTGACCAGTCCGGCCGGCTCGTGGCGGAGCAGTCCGCGCACGCGATGCGTCCGCCTGACTGGGACCGCAACACGCAGCTGGATTTTACCCGCGTCCACGAAGGCCAGAACCTGGAGACCGGCCGAACGATGCCGCCCTGGCCGGGCACGTACCGGATCCGGGCGCATGAAATGGACCGGGTGACACCGGCCGACGTGGTCGGGCCCGATGGAGTGGTGTACCCCAATTGGACGCGCGTCGGCATCACCGGCGGGATCCCGGTGCGAACGAACACGCATAATGCGGCCGACTTCGGGGCCGTGCCCGACGACGGGCAGGATGATGCCGCGGCGCTGCAGCGGGCCGTGGCCGTCCTGGAGTCGCGCGGCGAGGGCGGGGTGCTCTTTATCCCGGCCGGCGTCTATCACCTGGACCGGCCGATTATCATCAAAGGCGACAACATCGTGCTGCGCGGCGCCGGCGCGCAAAAGACCCGGCTCATCTCCCGTTTCTCGAAGCGGGGCGAGGCGCCGGAATTGCACGGCATCCCGGCGGACGGAAAGATCCATCCGCAGAGCTACTATTATGTGTGGCTTGATCCCGAGGGCCTCACCGGCCTCGAAATCACCGCCGCGGGTAAAAGCGTGCAGCGGATTGCCCGGGCCGGGCGCTGGGAGACGCAGATATTTTTCCGCTTTGCCGGCCAGGAACTATTCGACGCGGCCGGGCCGGGCGAAACCGACCTCACGGTCACCGTTACCTACCTTGATGGCGCGGTGCGCAAGGTGACGCGCCGGGTGCAGTTGGACCCGGCTCCGGTGCCGGCGGAGCGCGGTTACGGTTCGCTGGCGATGATCGGCTTTGCGGGCCGGGGGTTGGTTGGCGAACGCATTCCGCTCACCGCGGATGGCCGGCGGGGCGACATGCATCTTGATCTGGCTCCGGGACATGGCTTCGCCGCCGGCGACCGTCTCCAGGTCAATGCGCCGGCCACGGCGCGGTGGGACCGGCTCACCAGTTCGGCGCGGCCCGGCGCCCAGGTCCGCACCAACCATTACCAGCTCACGCGGGTGGAGGGGAACCGGGTGTGGCTCGGCGAGGCCCTGCGCCTGGAGTTTCCGCTCATCGACGGCGCCTCGGTGCAGCGGTTGATCGCGCAGATGCACTGTGGCATCGAGGCTCTCGGTTTCGAGCAGGAGGTGCGGGCGATGATCCACGGCGTCATGTTCGAATACGGCTGGGAATGCTGGGTACGCGGGGTCGAGCTGACCCGGGCCGGGGACAAGTCCCTTTACATGCCACACTCGAAGCGCTGCGAGGTGCGCGACTCAGTCTTCAACCGCGTGTGGTACAACATCGGCGGTTCCGGCTACATCGGCTGGGAGCATTCCTTCGACAGCCTGATGGAGAACGTGACCACCTACGCCATGCGGCACGCGCCGGTCGTGCAGTGGGGCTCGTCGGGCAATGTGATCCGCCGGGGCGTGTTTCACGGCAGCGATGCCCAGTGGCACGCCGGCTGGACGAATGAAAACCTCTACGAGGAACTGATCGTGGAGTCCTCCCAGCTCGACGGCGCCTACGGCAACGGCATGTGGGCGTCACCACCCGAGGACCGCGGCCACGGTCCCAACGGGCCGCGCAACGTGGTGTACAACTGCAGCATCTCCTCGCCGAAGGCCGGGCTCTGGATGGGCGGCATGAACGAGTCGTGGCTCATCCTGCACAACCTGTTTGTCGTCGGCCGCGGACCGGGCGTCGTCGCCCGGACGGCCAGTTTCGACCATCTCATCCAGGGCAACGTGTTCGTGCTGCTGGAGCCGGAGCCCGCCGCGATCTATCTCGGCACGCCCGATTGCATCGGGGTCGAGTTGATTGACAACCGGTTCTACGGGCCGGTCCGGCAGCTGACCGGCGGGGCGATGGCGCCCGCCGTCGAGCGCGGCAACCGGATCCGTGCCTCCGGCCAGAGC
>JBIJDP010000128.1:0-6525 GCA_044344065.1 Opitutaceae bacterium | reverse complement strand
CCGCCGTCACCTCCGCCGCGGCCACCGAGCATTGCCTCCTCACCGTCTGCACCGCAGCTCCCGCGGGCGAAGCCCATGGCACGATCGCCTTGGAATCCTCCGGCGAAACCTGGCAAATCACCGGCACACACCGCGGCCGGGCTGTCTGCGTCATGATCAAGCCCGTCGCCAACGGTGCACCGGTTGTAACACTGTGAATAGCAGGTAGAAGAGATCTGTGACCTGCCCTTCGCACGCCTCACCGCGTATGGAGTGTCAAATGGCGGGTTAGAGACCCGCCCTACTTGAGACTCAACTCTGACCGTCATGGCCAAACCGGGGTTGCGAATTTCAGGAGGCTTACCAACCTAGGGGTTCTTACCCATCTTCCCCCCATGAAACGTCTATCCCTCATCGGTGCGTTCGCCCTCGCGACGCTCGTCCTTCAAGTCCAGCCCCTGCTGGCCCAAACCCGTGCCAAAGCTGCTGCGCCCGAGCGCATCGCCTTCGGGCAGGAAGTGAATCTCACTGATTACCTCGTGCCCGGGAAGACCGTGGTTTTTGATTTCACCAGCGAGTTTTGCCCGCCCTGCCGCGCCATTTCCCCCTACCTCGACAAGCTCCACGCCAAGCGGGACGACGTCGTGGTCGTGAAGGTGGACATCAATCGCCCCGATGTGCGCGGCATCGACTGGGGCTCACCCGTTGCCAAGCAATACGGCATGCAAAGCATCCCGCACTTCAAGGTCTTCGGCCCGGACGGTAAACTCCAGGCCGAGGGCAAGCCGGCCCGCGAACTCGTGACCGGCTGGTTCGAGGAATAACTTCCCCGCCCCGCGGCATGAAAACGCCACCGGTTGCCCGGTGGCGTTTTTTATTACCCAAGGCACCCGGCAGGGCGCTTTCTTCAATCTCTGCCGGCTGCGCTGGTCACTTCGACCCTCACCGCCACCAGGCTGCCGGCCGCACCTTTCGAGGCGGTCACCCGGACGGCGTCGCCCGTGTTGACGTCGGCCAGGGTTGCCGGCGCACCGTCCTTGGTGAAGGTGGTCATGTCCGTGATCAGGACGGTCTGACCGTCGACGCTGAGGCTCTTGTCGCTCTTTGCGTCCACGCGGCCGGCGACCACGGTTTGGGACTCATCCGCGGCGGCGAGCGATGCGGCGGTCACACCCGCGAGGGGTGACGCCGCCAGTGCGCCCGGCAAGGCCAGCGCGCTGATGACAACGAAGCCGGAGAGGAGGAGGAGGTTGGGTGTATTTGGTGTTTTCATATCGGATCATGCTTTGCAAAGCGCGTGCCAGCGGACGCCCTGCCCCCAAGTCATTGATGGTCAGGCACGGTTCATTTCAGGTGCGCTTATCGTCCTGCATCCCGCCCGGTTTTGTCGGGCGCTCCCATGCATTCGACCCGATTTTACTCCGGGCACACCCCTGCTCCGGACTCGCCAATGACATGAAAAATCTCCTCCTGTCGTTCAACCCCACCCACCATGCAAGCCCCCGCCCACATCAAGACCCCGGCCCAATATCTGGCCAGCCTGCCGGATGAGCGCCGCGCCAGCCTCACCGTATTGCACCGTGCCATCGTCAAGTCCGTGCCAAGACTCAAGCCACTCATCATCTACGGCATGCTGGGCTACGGTAAATTTCACTACAAGTATGACAGCGGCCGCGAGGGCGATGCCGCCGTCATCTGCCTCGCCAGCCAGAAGTAATACATCAGCCTTTATGTCCTCGCGGAAGAGGACGGCGTGAGCCTCGCGGCGGCCGGCAAGGCCAAGCTCGGGAAAGTCTCTGTCGGCAAATGCTGCATCCGCTTCAAACGGCTCGAGGACCTGAACCTGCCCTTTGCGATGCAACTGGTGAAGAAGGCGGCGGCGCTGAGGGCAAAGTCGTTGACGGCCTAATCCCGACAGTGAGGAGCCTGCTTGCAGGCGATTCGTTTGATGTAGGGGTGCACCTGGTGTGCGCCCTCGGGTGTCGACGAGCGAGGCCCCTACACATCGCCTGCATGCAGGCTCCTCCCTGACAAAACCCGGAGCTTGTGCTTGAAATATATCTTACCTTCATGACCGCCCGCTCCCAACCACCCCGCGTCAAGATCTGCTGCATTAAGAGCCTCGCGGAGGCACGCACCGCCCTCGGCCATGGCGCGGCCGCGCTGGGCCTGGTCTCACATATGCCGAGTGGACCCGGGATCATCGCCGAGTCCCTCATTGCCGAGATCGCCGCTGCCGTCCCGCCCGGCACCGCCACGTTTCTGCTCACTTCGCTGACCGACACCGATGCGATCATCGCCCAGCACCGGCGCTGCCGCACCACGACCATCCAACTCGTTGACACCCTGACGCACGGCACGCATGCCGACCTGCGCCGCGCCCTGCCCGGCGTGCAACTCGTGCAGGTCATCCATGTCACCGGTGAGACGGCCATCGCCGAAGCCGCCGCCGTAGCGCCCCAGGTGGATTTCATTCTGCTCGATTCCGGCAACTCCGGCCTAGCGGTGAAGGAACTCGGCGGCACCGGCCGCACGCACAACTGGGCCGTGTCACGCCGCATCGTCGAGACCTGCGGCCGGCCGGTGTTTCTCGCCGGCGGACTGCGCCCGGACAATCTCGCCGCCGCCCACGCCCAGGTCGGCCCCTACGGTTTCGATCTCTGCAACAGTGTCCGCACCAGCAACGTCCTGGACGAAGCCAAGCTCGCCGCCTTCTTCGCCGCCGTGCGGGCCTTGGGAGCGGAAGGACCGGGCACTGCCACATAGCCACTCAATCAATTGAACCGCGAAAGACACGAAGACGCGCGAAGCACCGCGTAATTGCCAACAATTGAAGCGATTGAGCCCCAACGCCAAGACGGCGGGAGTAACCAACCGATCCCAAGACTCTGTTGCCGCAAAAAAGCGCAAAAGATCGACCTGCCGGCGTGGCCCTCCCGCGCGCCTATGGGCGCAGGCACGGCTTCCTGCCTTTTTGATTTTTGCGCCTTTTTGCGGCCAATCCTTCCGGGCCCGATCTACCTGCGCGATTATGCGGCAAGTGCAAAATGAGGGTTGCCGAAACTCCACTCGCACACGCTCGTAGCGACAGGCGGCCGTACCACCGCTTCACCGCTCGACTGCGCCGCGGGACTCATCAATCTCGCGCTCCAATGCTCCGGCACTACCTGCTGCTTCTCCTGGGGGTGTTCACGTGTTCCACGGCCGTGATCCAGATCAAGGCCAGCCACACGCATCCCTTCGTGCTGGCCGCGCTGCGCCTGGGTCTCGCCTCCCTGCTGCTGGCACCACTGGCCTGGCGCGAATACCGCACCCACCGCGGAGTCTATGACCGCGATCATCTGCGGCGGACGTTTCTCCCCGCCGTCGTGCTCGCACTGCATTTTCTCTCCTGGTCCTACGGCGCCCGGCTGACCCTCGCCGCGCAGGCCAGTCTGGTGGTCAATCTCGCCCCGGCCGCCATTCCGTTCTTCCTCCACTGGATCGTCGGCGAACGCATCAACCGGGTCGAAATCCTCGGCACGCTCCTCGCCCTTGCCGGCGTGGTGGTCCTGAGCGTGCGCGACGCCCTGGCCGGTGGCGGCGACTTCTGGGGCAACGTCGTCTGCTTCGGCTCCATGCTCCTGTTCGCGTGGTATCTGGCGCTCGGACGCAAGAACCGCGACTTCCCCTCGCTCTGGCTCTACGTCGTGCCGGTCTACGCGCAGGCGGCCGGGCTCTGCTTCATCGCCGCCCTGCCTTGGGTCGGCACCTTTGAAACGGACAACTCGCGCGAATGGCTGCTCATGCTCGGCCTCGCCGTGCTGCCGACCATCTTCGGCCATTCGCTCCTGAACGCCAGCATGCGCCATCTCCGCGGCCAGGTGGTCAGCCTCTGGAACGTCGGCCAGTTCATCTTCGCCGGCATCATGGCGTTTTTCCTCTTTGGCGAATCCCCCGCCCCAACCTTCTACTTCGCCAGCCTCCTCGTGGTCGCCGGCGTCACCACCGTCGTCTTCGCCGCCCCGACCCCGCCCCCGCGATTAAGATAGGTGACAGTTTTTTTAACCACGGATTACACGGATGGCACGGATGCCGAGCCAAATGATGGCCGCAAAAGGCACAGAAGGCTCATAAGGAACCGATCCATTTTACAGGAGATAACAGAGAGAACGGAGGTGATGGATTCAGATCTCCGTTATCTCTGCTTCCTCCTGTAAAATCGGTCTGCGCCTTATGTGTCTCTTGAGCCTTCTGGGTCCATTCTGGGTCCGATCAATCCGTGCCATCAGTGTAATCCGTGGTTAAAACCTCCGGTTCGTTTTTCCTTCGCCTCCCCTGTCAGTCCCGCTTTCGCTCCGTTCGCTCCCCATGCACGTCTTCCACCTCTCCCCCAAGGGCAATGACAACTGGTCGGGCCGCCTCGTGCGCCCGGCCTCGAACCGCCGCGACGGCCCGTGGGCCACGCTCGCCGGGGCCCGCGATAACCTTCGCACCTTGCGCGCCGCGGGCAAGCTCACCGGACCCGTCACCGCCCGTATCCAGGGCGGACTCTACGAGCAGAAGGAAACCGTGCAGTTCACCCCCGCCGACTCGCATACCCGCTATGCCGCCGCCCCGGGCGCCACGCCGGTCTTCGACGGCGGCGAGCGTCTCACCGGTTGGAAGGTCGGCGAGCGCAACGGCCGCACCGAGTGGACCCTCGACCTGCCCGAGGTCCCCGCCGGCAAGCGCCACTTTCGCTCCCTCTTCGTCAACGACCGCCGCGCCCCGCGGGCCCGTTTCCCGAAGTTCACGCCCGACGCGAAGGGCGGCAAAAACGTCCTGCGCGTCGGCGAGATGCTCGAGCCCGAGAAGGTCGAATTCTTCGCGGGTCGCGACACCTTCAAGCCCATCGCCGGCGACGTTTCGCCCGACTGGGCCTCGCTGCCCGACGCCGAGTTCGTCGTGCTGCACTATTGGATCGAGGAGCGCCTGCCCAAGCCCGCCCTCAATCCACGCACCGGCTGGGTCAGCTTCGGACGCCGCACCGCGTTCTGCCTGTACGAGGCCTACGAAAACGCCCACGGCCAGCGCGACCACGCCCGCTACTACATCGACAATCTTTTCGAAGCCCTCACCGAGCCCGGCGAGTGGTATCTCAACCGCGAGACCGGCCGGCTCTACTACCTGCCCAAGCCCGGCGAGACCCCCGCCAACACCGAGATCCGCGCCCCGCGCCTGCACACCTTCCTCCGCGCCAACGGCCGGATCTTCAGCGAATCGGGCGATCGCATCGAGGTGCATGGCACCAAGCATGTGCGCGGACTCGAGTTCGCCGGTCTCACCTTCCGCCACGCCGACTGGTTCTCGCCGCTCGCGGAGCGGCACCTCCCCACGCACGACACCCTCGAGCATAACGACCTGCCCATCGGCGGCAGCCCGCAGGCCGCCATCGCGGTGTCGGGCGCACTGCTCTTCCGTGCCGCGCAGGACTGCCGGGTCACCGACTGCACCATCGAGCGGGTCGGCCTCTACGGACTCGAGTTCGGCCAGGGCTGCCGCGATTGCGCCGCGGTCGGCAATCATCTGCAGGACCTCGGCGCCGGCGGCATCCGCGCCGGCGGCGTGGACCTCGACGGCCTCGGCGCCCGCCGCACCGGCGGCCTGACGATCACCGACAACACGATCCACCACATCGGCCGGATCTTCCACCAGGGCATCGGCGTCCTTCTCACCAACGCCGCCGACTGCGACGTCGCGCACAACCACATCCACCACGCCTGCTACACCGGCATCTCCGTCGGCTGGAACTGGGGCTACCGCGACACGCTCACCTCGCACAACCGGATCGAAAACAATCTCATCCACGACATCGGCGCCGGTATCCTCAGCGACATGGGCGGCATCTACACCCTCGGCATCCAGCCCGGCACCGTGCTGCGCGGCAACCACCTGCACCACATCTGGTCGCAGGCCTACGGCGGCTGGGGCATCTACCTCGACGAGGGCACCTCGCACCTGATCGTCGAGCACAACCTCGTGCACGACACGAAGGACGCGCCGTTCAACATCCACTACGGCCGCGAGAATGTCGTGCGGCATAACATCTTTGCCCGCGGCGTCCATGCCCTCGCCTCCGTCTACCGCGTCGAGCCCGGGCACTTCAGCGCCAACCTGTTCAACAATATCTTCACCGGCCCCAGCCAGGTGCTCTTCCGCGGCGGCTACCAGGGCGACATCCGCAACGCCGTGACCTCGAACACCAATTGCTTCTGGTCCCCCGGCGGCAAGTTGCCCCCGAGCATGAACCCCGAGACACACAAGAAGGAGGGCAACCCGCTCAAGCTCAGCTTCAGGGAGTGGCAGGCCGCCGGCCACGATCGCTGCTCCATTGTGTCCGATCCCAAGCTCACCGAAGGCAAGAAAACCTGGCGCGTCGCGAAAAACTCGCCCGCGCTGAAACTCGGCTTCAAACCGTGGGACTGGTCCAAGTGCGGCCCGCGGCCGAAGTCAAAACAGAGCTGATTTTTAACCACGGATGGCACGGATATCACGGATCAGGATTATGTAGGGGCGGACCTCGTG
>JBIJDP010000126.1:0-6543 GCA_044344065.1 Opitutaceae bacterium | reverse complement strand
CCACACCATCTGAATCTTTTCGTGCGAAGTGGCGCGGTCGGCCATGATCTTGGAGGCGCGGAGGGAGTCGCGGCGGTGGACCAGATAGACCTTGCTCGCGAAACGCGTGAGGAAGAGGGCCTCTTCCGCGGCACTGTCGCCGCCGCCCAGCACCGCCACTTCCATCTTGCGGTAGAACGCGCCGTCGCAGGTCGCGCAGGTCGTCACGCCCTTGCCGCCGTAGAGTTCCTTTTCGCCCGGGATGCCCGTCATGCGCGGCGAGGCGCCGGTGGCGACGATGACAGTCTTGGCGAGGATCGTGCGGTCGCCGAGGATGAGCTTGCGCGGCATCGAGTTGAAATCGACCGCGGTCACCATGGCCTGCTCAAAGCGGGTGCCGAAGCGCGTGGCCTGCTCGCGCATGTTCTGGGTGAGCTGGAAACCGTCCACGCCGTGCGGGAAGCCGGGGAAATTCTCCACCTCGCTCGTGGTGGTGAGCTGGCCGCCGGGCATGGGGCCCTCGATGACCAGGGGATTCAGGTTGGCGCGCGCCGTGTAGATGGCGGCGGTGAGACCCGCGCACCCGGTGCCGATGATGACGACGTTTTCGACGTTGGAGGACATGGAGAGGGAAACCGGTAAAGGAAGCGCAGAGGCGCCGGAGTGCAACTCCCGAGATGTGGGCCGTATGGACCAGACCTATTAACCACGGATATCACGGATGGCACGGATCACTGAATGGCCGCATGAGGCTCAAAAACACATAACCGATTTCCCCGTCTCCTTTGCCGCGCGTGGGCAGACAAGATGGCAGGCTTGGAACTGAGAGGAAACCGGATCAGGCGGGAGCGGATTTATGATGCGTCGGGCTTCGGTCAGCCACCCTTGACCGTGATACTGTAATTTATTCCTCCGCCTTGGGTGGGGTAATAACTCACGATATAGACCGTATTTCCTTCGGTACCGTGATTGATCGTCCACTCTTCCATACCCATTGCTCCACCGCCCCAACGCACCCTGATCTTCACAATCTCCCTCGTGGTCGCTTTAGGGTACAGGCGCTTATCGATGCCGCAGACGCCATCGTTGGAAAAGACCAGATCGTTGAAGAGCCCGGGATCGGTCTCCGACTGCCGGCTGACCTCGGGCGAATACGTGAGTTTTGACCCGGGGGCGGTGGCACAGCTCACTAGCAGTGAAACGAGGAGGAGAACCGATACAAATTTCATTGGGTTCCTGCCAAACAATGGAAGCAGGCCGTGCCGGCCGACAAATCAATTAAAGGGTTCAGAAAGGAACTGAAACTTGCCAGGTCTTGAAACAGGGCAGGTCTGACTCTTTCAATTGTTCGTGGGCAGTGCCCAAGCAGCAGGCATGAAGCGTGTCGCGGCGGTAGACCAGATAATCATGGCTCGCACAACGCGTAAGGCAGAGGCTGCTTCCGCGTCGTTGTTGCCTCCGGCCTGGCAAGACCGTTGCTGCACCAGAAATTCGCCTCGCCTGAACCCGCCCCGATGGCGGATTCACCCGGTTGGGTTGTCGGATTGACTGATAACCAACGAGCATGCGCTGCATCCATCTCCCCTTCAACGAGGTCACCGCCGGGGCCGTGACCGCATTCTGTGCCCTGCTGCTAACGGGATTGTCCGGGACTGCGCGGGCGGAGTCCGTCTATCCGGCGACTCACGCCTTTGCCTCCCTGGCCGGACAGCCCAGTGTGGGTAGCGCGGATGGCACGGGCAGCGCGGCACGTTTCCATTATCCCCTCGGGCTCGCCGTGGATGTGGCCGGCAACGTCTATGTGGCCGACGAGAAAAACCACGTGATCCGCCGGATCGCGCCCGGCGGGGTGGTCACGACTCTCGCCGGCGGTGCCGGTTATCCGGGCTACGCCGATGGGCCGGCCGCAACCGCCCGCTTCCGCCTGCCGAAGGGCGTGGCGGTGGACGCGACGGGCAACCTGTACGTGGCCGATGCCGGCAACCACGCCATCCGCAAGATCACGCCGGCGGGGGTGGTTTCCACGCTCGCGGGCAATGGCACTTCCGGCAGCACCAATGGAGTAGGTGGCGCCGCCCGTTTCAATATTCCCTCCGGCCTGGCGGTTGATGCGGCCGGCGTGGTTTATGTCGCCGACAGCAACAACAACATCATCCGCAAGGTCGCACCCGATGGCACCGTGAGCACGCTGGCCGGCACGGCCGGGGTCTATGGCGCGGCCGACGGCACGGGGGCGGCGGCGGGTTTCTTTTATCCGTTGGCGTTGGCGGGTGATGCCGCGGGCACGGTTTACTTGACGGAAATCGGCAACAACACGGTCCGTAAGATCACCTCTGCCGGCGTGGTCACGACCCTGGCCGGCAAGGCCGGGACCTTTGGCAGCGACGACGGGTTGGGCAGCGCGGCGCGGTTCAGATCCCCCGAAGGCATCGCCGTGGATGCCGCGGGCAACCTCTACGTGGCGGACCGGACAATCCGCAAAATCACCCCGGCCGGCGCAGTGACGACCATTGCCGGCGCTTCCGGGGTTGAGGGTTCGGCGGATGGCACGGGCGGGGCGGCGCGATTCCGTAGTCCCTCCGGCATTGCCGTGGATACGGCCGGCAATCTGTTTGTGAGCGATCGCGACAACAACAATGTGCGCAAGCTCACACCGGCGGCGGAGGTCACCACCTATGCGGGCGTGGGGCTCGAGGCCAGCGCGGGCAGTGCGGATGGCAGCGCCAGCGTCGCCCGTTTCCGCGAACCGGCCGGACTGGCGGTGACCGTGTCCGGCGACCTGTACGTGGCCGATGCCGGCAACCAAACGATCCGCAAAGTCGCGCCAACGGGTGCCACCGTCACCTATGCCGGCGCCAACGGATAGAGCGGCAGCACGGATGGCGCCGCGAGTGCCGCCCGGTTCATCACGCCGTTCGGCCTGGCGGCCGATGCGCAGGGCAATCTCTACGTGGCCGTCGCGGGCAACAACACGATCCGCAAGATCACACCCGCAGGCACGGTTTCAACCCTGGCGGGTTCCAGTGCGGTGGCTGGCAGCGCGGACGGCACGGGGACCGAGGCCCGTTTCTACGCACCCGAGGGCGTGGCCGTGGATACTGCGGGCAACCTCTATGTGAGCGACACGGGCAACCACAAGATCCGCAAGATCACGCCGGCCGGCGTGGTCAGCACCCTGGCGGGGGCGGGTGTCTTGGGCTTTGCCGATGGCACGGGTGAGAACGCCCGTTTCCGCGAGCCGTCCGGCATCGCCGCCGATGCGACCGGCAATGTTTACGTCGCCGACTGGGGCAATCACGCGATCCGCAAGATCACGCCGGCGGGCGTAGTCACGACCTTGGCCGGCAGTGGCGGCGTGCCGGGCAATGCGGATGGCACCGGTAGCGCGGCGCGCTTCCAGTTGCCGAGCGGTGTGGCCGTGGATGCGGCCGGCAATGTTTATGTGACCGACACGCTCAACTAGACGATACGCAAGATCACCCCGGCTGGTGTGGTCACCACGCTGGGCGGACTGCCCGAGGCCAAGGGCAGCGCGGCCGGCAAGGGGAGTGACGCCCGGTTTTCACATCCCCTGGGCATCGCCGTGGATGCGGCGGGCGCGATCTACATGACGAACAATTTCACCGACTCGAATTCGGTCACCCGGGGACTGTTGGTCGGGTTTCCCCTGATCACCGCTCAGCCGCAAAGCGTGACCGTGACGGCCGGCGCCGCGGCACAGTTCACCGTCACCGCCGCGGCCGATCCGGCGCCGACCTACCAGTGGTATTACAACGGCAACGCCATCAGTGCCGCGACCGCCGCCACCTACAGCCTGACCTCAGCCCAGGCCGCGCATGCGGGAGACTATACCGTCGTGGTCACAAACTCCGTCGGCAGCGTGACCAGCACGAAGGCGACGCTGACCGTGAACGCAGTCGTGACGCCGCCGACAACACCGCCGTCGTCCGGTGGTGGTGGCGGCGGTGGCGCGCCGAGCGTGTGGTTCCTGGTAGCCATGGGTGCAGCTTGGATGGTGCGGCGTAGGAGCGCGCAGTCGGTGGTCTGATGTAGGGCGGGGCTTCAAAACCCCGCCTTTCCTTCCTGAGCTGAAATTATATCTTTCTCGTTCTCTTAATCTTTCTCTTTCTCCTGCCTTGAAGATTGCGCCCGATTGCGACCGAGGGCGGTCGCGCTCCCAGGTGGGGATCCTCCTTCGCGCAAGGCTGCGGAGGACGAGTCGGAATCCCCGCCCTCCATCAGGCAACTCACCACCCGAAGCTGCGCTTGATGCGCAGGACTTCGTAGAGGTCGGTGGGGAGTTCCTTCAGGAAGCGTGAGGGCTCGAGCAGCATGCCGCCGGGGCCGGCGCGCGAGGCGACCTTGGGGTAGCTGATGTAGAGTTCGTTCTTGGCGCGGGTCACGGCCACGTAGAAGAGGCGGCGCTCCTCCTCGACATCGCCGGCCTCGATGGAGCGGCGCGTGGGCAACTGGCCGTCGGCGGCGCCGATGAGAAAGACGACGTCGTACTCGAGGCCCTTGGCCTGGTGCACGGTGGTGAGCTTGATGGCCTCGGCGTCGGGGTCCACCTGCCGGTCGCTGGTCTCGCCGTTGAGCAGGACGATCTGCGCGAGCAGATCCTGCATCTCCTCGAAGCGGCTGGCGAAGCCGACCAGGGCCTTCAATTCGTCGAGCCGCTCCGGGTAGTCGGCGAAGGCGCCCTTGAGGTAGTCACCGTACCAGCCCTCGATGGCGACCTCGACCGTGGCGTCGGGCCTGGAACCGCGCATGGCCTCGGCCACCTGCTTGAGGGACACGCAGAAATTCTCCCAGTCGGGGCGGGCATCCTTGGCGACCTTGCTCTTCACGTCGTCGCTGGGCAGCACGTCGAGAAAATCCTTCGACAGCAGGCGGGCGTGGTCGGTGGCGGCGGCGTAGATCTTCTGCGCGCCCTTCTCGCCGATCTTGGGGAGGAGGATCGCGATGCGCTGCCAGGCCTGGCTGTCGCTGGGATTGTAGACGAAGCGGAGCAGGGCGACGAGGTCGCGCACGTGCTGGCGCTCGAAGAACTTCACGCCGCTGGTGATGTGGTAGGGCATGCCGGCGCGGGAAAGCGCGAGCTGGATCTCGAGGGCGAGGAAGTGCGAGCGGTAGAGGACGGCGATCTCGTTGGCGGACACGCCCTCGTCCTCGGTCAGCGCGCGGATGCGCTTAAGGATGAACTCGGCCTGTTCGCGGTCGTCCATGGTCTGCACGACGAAGGGCTTCTGCGCATGGCCGCGGGCGGCGCGCAGTTCCTTGTCGAAGTGCCGGCCCTTGGGCTGGGCGAGGAGGACGCCGTTGGCGAAGTTGAGAATCTCCGGGGTCGAGCGGTAGTTGGTCTCGATGCGGTGGATGACCGTGCCGGGATGCCGGTCGGGGAACGACATGATGTTCTCGAAGTTCGCGCCGCGCCACGAATAGATGCACTGGGCGTCGTCGCCCACGGCCATCACGCAGTGGTGGCCCGCGAGTTTGTCCACGATCTGCGCCTGGATGGTGTTCGTGTCCTGGTACTCGTCCACCAGCACATGGCGGAAGCGGTGGGCGAAATACGCGGCGACCTCGGGGGCCTCGCAAAGCAGCTTGAGCCAGAGTTCAAGCAGGTCGTCGTAGTCCACGACGTTCTGCGTGCGCTTCCGCTTCTCGTACGCGGCGGCGAAGGCCGGGAAGCGGTGGGAGATCTCGGCGTACTGCGGAAAGTTCCTCGTGACGGTCTCGTTGATCGGCAGCTGGGTGTTGCGCGCGAGGGAGAGGACGCTGAAAAGCGGACCGGGGCGGGGGTTGGTCTTGTCCTTGAAGAACAGGCGGTCCTCGGACTCGACGGCCTGCTTGAGCAGCGACTCGGATTCGTCGGCGTCGAGGATGGTGAAGTTGCGCGGCAGCCCGATGGTCTCGCCGTAGATGCGCAGGGCGCGGTGGCCGAGGGAGTGGAAGGTGCCGCCCCAGAAGCGCGGCGGCTCGATGCCGGTGAGGTCCTGCACGCGGTGGAGCATTTCCTTCGCGGCCTTGTTGGTGAAGGTGAGCAGCAGGATCTCGCCCGGCCGCACACCCTGGGCGAGCAGGTAGGCGACGCGGTAGGTGAGGGTGCGGGTCTTGCCGGAGCCGGCGCCGGCGAGCACGAGGAGCGGACCGGCGGGGGCGGTGACGGCGGCGTACTGTTCGTCATTCAAGAGCGCACGGAAATCGATCGGCGGAATGCCCGTGGCGGGCCGGGATGAGTCGAGTTCGAAATCCATTAATGGCCGCAAAAAGGCGCAAAAGGCGCCGAAAGTGCAAAGGAAAACACGAGGTTAGGGCCGATGTAGGTCAGCGCGCTGACCGACGTGACCGGGACGCGGTGGCCACCCCGCCTCAATACGCGTTCGGCAGATAGGGGCGCAGCTCCTCTTGCTGGAGGTTTTTGTAGGCGCGATAGATGGTCTTCAGGTTCGCCTTGTCACGGCGGGTCTTGCCGATCTCGGCCAGCAGCCGGGATATGAACTCGGGGCCGTGCTGGGCGGTGAGGTTGAAAAACACCTCGGCGGCAAAAACGGTGTTGGCCTG